>NZ_JBFHDW010000024.1:0-14599 GCF_041584535.1 Actibacterium sp.
ATCGTGCTGGTGGCCAGTTACGACCTGATGCTGGGCTATGGCGGCATCGTCAGCTTTGCCCATACGATGTTCTTCGGGCTGGGGGCTTATGGCGTGGCGCTGGCCTCGGTTCATATGGGGCGCGGCTATGACGCGCTGGCGGTCGGCGCATTGGCCGGGGCGCTGGCGGCGGCGCTGTTGGCGCTGCTGATCGGGCTGTTTTCACTGCGGGTACGGGCGATCTTTTTCGCCATGATCACACTGGCGGTGGCCAGCGCGGTGGCGGTTCTGGTCAGCCAACTGTCGGGCCTGACCGGCGGCGAGGACGGGCTGAACTATAGCATCCCGCGCGACCTGACCCCGGCGCTGCGGCTGGGCGAGGTGATGGGCGTCAAGATCACCGGCAAGATCCTGAATTACTATCTGGTATTCTTTGCCTCGCTGGCGCTGTTCCTGATGCTGCTGCGGGTGGTGAATTCGCCCTTTGGCCGGGTGCTGCAGGCGATCCGCGAGAACGACTTCCGCGCCGAGGCCATTGGCTATCGCGTGGTCTGGTATCGCTCGGCGGCGACCTGTCTGTCGGCGGCGGTGGCGGCGCTGGCGGGTAGCCTGTTCGCGATCTGGCTGCGCTATGTCGGGCCGGACACCACGCTGTCTTTTGAAATCATGCTGGATATCCTGCTGATGGTGGTGATCGGCGGCATGGGCACGATGTATGGCGCGGTGGTCGGTGTGACCCTGTTCGTGCTGGCGCAGAACTATTTGCAGAACCTGATGGGTGTTGCCTCCGAGGCCACCAGCGGTCTGCCGCTGATCCCCGATCTGCTGAACCCCGACCGCTGGCTGCTGTGGCTGGGCGTGCTGTTCATCCTCAGCGTCTATTTCTTCCCGACCGGCATTGTCGGGCGGCTTCGGGGCGGGCGCTGAGCCGGGTGGCGCCGTCGCAACATACAGCGCACCCGCTGGTTTTTCTGCATGGCTGGACGATGCGGGGCGCGATCTTTGACGATCTGATCGCACGGATGGGGCCGGGGGCGCGCTGTTTCGCGCCGGATATGCCCGGTCACGGCAGCGCCGCGGATCAGCCGCTGTCGCTGGTAGCGATGGCCGATGCGGTGGCCGATCTGCTGGCGCGCAACGATCTGCAAAAGGTCATTCTGGTCGGCTGGTCGATGGGGGCCGCAGCCGCGTGGCAGATGATTCAGCGCCACGGCACCGCGCGGCTGGCCGGGCTGGTCACGGTGGACATGAGCCCGCGTCTGGTCAGCGGCCCGGACTGGCCGCACGGGCTAAAGGGCCAAAGCCCGGCGGATGTTCAGGCCTCGACCCGGCGCATGGCCGAGGATTGGCCGGGCATGGCCCATGCCATCGCCGCGACGATGTTCGCCCAACCCGGCGGCGCGCCGGGGTTCAGCAGCGACGCCGCTTTCGCGCAGATCATGGCCAACGATCCCGACCTGATGCGTCAGATCTGGGACGAACTGGTGGCCATGGACCTGCGCCGGGTGATCCCCGATCTGGACGTGCCGTATCTGGTGACTTACGGCCAGCGCAGCCGGGTCTATCCGGCCTCGGCGGCCCAGTGGCTGGCCGAGACCGCGCCGCAAGGCCGGGTGCAGGGCTTTGCCCAGTCCGGCCATTCGCCGCATCTGGAAGAACCCGCCGCCTTTGCTGATTGTCTGAAACGCTTTGCCGCCGGGCTTTAGGCGCCGACATCCTTGGCCTTGACCAGGGATCGCCCCTCGCAGACCACAGTGCCCTCGGGCGTGGTGCAGCGCGCCCAGAGATCGACCAGATGCTTTTCGCTGCGCAGGCGGACGATTTCGACCGTCGCGGTCAATTCGACCTCTAACGGTGCGGGCGCCGGGAAATGCAGGTCCTGTTTCAGGTAATTGGTGCCGGGGCCGGGCAGGTGCACCCCCAACAGATACGAGAACAACGCCGCGATCAGCGGTTCAGGCACCGTGGTTTGCGGCACGTCACAGCCCGACAGGGTGGCGAATTCGGTCAGATCGGCAGCGCTATAACTGCGGGTGACCTTGGCGGTTTGTCCAACTTGCATCATGCCAGCTCTGCCTCTCCGATCAGCAATTCCGCCCCGTCCACCACGCGCGCCGCGCGCATGATGACCTGTCCGGGCACCGTGCCGCGGATCGACAATTCGACCTCTTCCCCGGCGAAGGCGGGGTTGGGGAACATCATCGCTTGGTGCACCTGCTTGGCCTCGGGGCAGGCGGCGGTCAGCAGCCCCCACAGCCGCGAATAGATCAGCATGCCGTGGCTGACCGTGCGGCCAAAGGCGGTGCGGGCCGAAAATTCGGGATCGACATGGATCGGGTTGTCGTCGCCCGAGACCCGGGCGAAATCGTCGAACTCTTGCTGGCTGGGGGTCCAGCGGGCCGAAAGGGTCAGGGTCATTGCAGTATCTTTCTGAGATCGGGTTTGCGCACTTTGCCGGCGGCCGTGCGCGGGAAATCGTCCATCACGGAAAACCGCACCGGCACCTTATAGGCGGCGATCCGGTCGCGGCACCACGGGCGCAGGCTGTCGGGGTCAAGCGAATGTCCGGGGCGCAGGATCACGAAGGCCGCGCCGACCTCGCCCCATTTGGCGTCGGCCTGACCGACAACGGCGGCTTCCAGAATATCGGGATGGCTGTTCAACAGGCGCTCGACCTCGGCCGGGTAGACGTTTTCGCCGCCCGAGATGAACATGTCCTTCATCCGGTCGATCACGAACACATAGCCATCGGCGTCGCGCCGCCCGATGTCGCCGGTGCGCAGCCAGCCATCAGCAGTAAAGGTGTCGCGGGTGGCAGCGTCATTGCCGAAATAGCCCGGCGTGATATTCGGGCCGCGCAGCTGGATTTCGCCCTCGCCGGGCTGGCCGGGGGCCACGCCATCGAGTCGCATATCGGTCAGCATCTGCGCCCGCCCGACCGAGCCGATTTTCTCTTCGGCGCGGGCCGGGTCCATCAGGAACACGGTGGGGCCGGTCTCGGTCATGCCAAAGCCGTTCAGCACCTTCGCGCCTTTTTGCGCGAACAGCCGGATCAGCGGTTCCGGCAGCGGCGCGCCGCCACAGGCACAGCGGATGCTGGTCCAGTCGATGCTGTCCAGCTCGGGCATCAGGCTGAAGGCCTGATAGATCGCCGGGACGCCGAAGAACTGGTTGACCTGACCCTGCCGGATCAGATCCAGCAACTGATTGGGCTCGAATTTCGGGAACAGGCTGGATTGCCCGCCGGTCAGGAACATCGGCAAGGTGTAGAGGTTGATCCCGGCGGTGTGGAACAGCGGCAGGAAACAAACGGCACTGTCGCCCGGGGTCAGCCCGATCGCCTGGCTGATGTTCACCGTGTTGGCCCAGCTCATTCGCGCGGTCTGGATCACCGCCTTGGGCCGCCCGGTGGTGCCCGAGGTGAACAACAGATACCAAGGCCGCGTCGCCGGGACCGGATCGGCCAGCGCCGGGGCATCGCCATTGGCGATCCATCCGGCAAGGGTGGTGTCGATGTCGAACAGGTCGATCTGCATCTGGTCCGCGACAGCCTTGCCGACTTCGGCCAGACCGGCCTCACAGATCAGCGCGCGGGGCGCGACGCCGGTCAGGGTGTCGATCAGCTCGGGCGCCGGTTGCCGCCAGTTCAGCGGGCACAGGATGATCCCGGTTTTCTGGCAGGCGAACAGGGTGACAAAGAACTCGGCCCGGTTCAGGCACAGGATCGCCAGCCGGTCGCCAGCGGTCAGCCCGGCGGCGCGCAGCCCTTGCGCCACTGCATCGGCAGCGGCGTTGACGCGGGCAAAGCTCCAGTCCTGGCCGGTGCCAAGATCGCGAAACGCCAGCGCGTCGGGGGAAATCTCGGCCCGCTTGGCGGCCATGTCGGGGATGAGGTCAAACATGATCTATCGCCTGATCAGGGGTCAGAAAGGCGCGCATACCGTCCAGCACATCGGGCTGTCCGATCCGGTCGCGAAAGGCAGCGGTCTCGGCCTCCAGCCGCCGGGACAATGTGGCAAGGCGTGGCCCGTCCCAGATCAGCGCCTTGGCGGTCAGATGCGCATTCAGATTGCCATGCGCCAGCCGGTCGCGCGCCGCGTCCAGCGGATGATCCGAGACCTGCTCGGCCAGTCCCAGCCCGACCGCATCGCGCGCATCGACCCGTTCGTTGCTGTGCAGCCAGCTTAGTGTGCGTCCGGCGCCGATCCGGTGCGGCAACAGTGCGGTCCAGCCGCCATCAGGGGCAAAGCCGACGGCGCTGTAATAGGGTTGGATAAACGCCGTGGGCGACAGGATCGCCAGATCCGAGGCGAACAACAGCCCCGCCGCGCCACCGGTGATCGCGCCATTGGCCGCCACCGCCACCAGACGCGGCATCGAGACCAGCCGCAGCACCAGCGCCTGCAAGGGCGGCACCACCCGGTCGGCATAGGCACGGGCGGCTTCGGCACCGTTGCGGGCGGCCTCATAGAACCGGGCCACATCGCCACCCGACGGAAACGCCCGCCCGCCCGACAGCAGGATCACCTTGGCGTCATGCTGTTCGGCCTGATCCAACGCCGCATGCAGTGCGGTCATCAGGTTCGGTTCAAGCGCATTGGCGCGCGGGGCGCTCAGGCGAATCTGGGCGCACAGAGAGGCGTTGGCCAAGGGCATGAGGCGGGTTTCGACCAGCGCGGTCATGGTTCCAGCCCGTTGCGGATCATCGAGAACGCCTCGTCCACGACATGGTCGATATCGGGCGTATCGGCCCAAAGCACATAGCGTTCGCCCAAGGCCTTGGCCATGCCCATCAGCGCCCATGCCCGGACCTCGGCATCGCCGGGGCGCAACTGGCCCGCGGCCTCGGCGGCGGAAAGCTGGCTTTGATAGGCCTTGGCGAAATTGGTGAAATAGGTTCGGTAGGCGTCGGGATCGACAAAGCGCGCCTCTTCGACCACGCGATACAGCGCCGGGCGCTCGCAGACAAAACGCAGAAACGCCGCCAGCCCGCGCCGCTCGGCCTCAAGCCGGTTTGGCGCTTCGGTCACGGCGCCGGTGATGATGCCCCGCGTCAGGCGGCCCATTTCCAGAACCAGTTCGCGGAACACGTCCTCTTTGCTGGAGAAATAGATATAGAACGTGCCAAGCGCGGTTTCGGCCTTGCGGGTGATGTCGGCGATCGAGGCGGCGGAAAAGCCCTGACTGCCGATGACATCCTCGGCAGCGCGCAGCAATTGCTCGCGCCGCGCGGCACCGCGTTTGGTCTTGGGAGAAGGTGACGTAGCCATGCAACCTGAATACTGATTCATGTTTCATGTATCAAGCTGAAAGTCACACCCCCGCCGCACCATGGCAAAGGCACACGCGCCGCGCGAACGGCGTTCCGGATTCGCCCCCGAACGGGGGGCTTGCGCAGCCTGCCGCGCTTGGGTCAAATGCCGCTGAAGGAACGCCCAAGCGTTGCGACAAGGACCATCATGCTTGACGAACTGATCATCAGCACCGGCCTGATCCTGTTTACCGTTCTGCTGGCGGGGCTGGGGTTTTGGTTCATCGAAGGCGCGGTGACGGTTGCCGGGCCGTGGCTGGTGCGGCGGCCACATGCGCCGAAAATGGCGGTGGTTCTGGTGTCGTCGGTGCTGATCGTGCTGGTGGTGTTCAGTGCCTCGGTCTGGACATGGGCGGCGGCGTTTATCGTGCTGGACCTGTTCCCGACATGGGAGGCTTCGGTCTATTTCTCGATCGTCGTATTCACGACGCTGGGCTTTGGCGACGTGCTGTTGGACGACGAATGGCGGGTGCTGGGCGGTCTGGCGGCGGCGAATGGGCTGTTGAACATGGGGCTTTATACGGCGATGCTGGTCGAAATCCTGCGCCGGGTGCGTTCGGAACAGATCGAAGGACGCAGCGATGACCGATAGACCTTTGCCCGCGTTGCGGCTGCGCCTGACATTGCCGGGCGATGTGCCGTTCGGGCCGGGCAAGGCCGATCTGCTGCAAGGGATTTCCGAGACCGGCTCGATCTCGGCGGCGGGACGGGCGATGTCGATGAGCTATCGCCGGGCGTGGACGCTGGTCGAGGAAATGAATGCCGCCTTTGCAACGCCTCTGGTCGAAACCAGCCGTGGCGGGGCCGAGGGCGGCGGCGCCAAGCTGAGCCAACAAGGGATCGCCATGCTGGCGCTGTATCGCCGGATGCAGCGCGACGCCGAGACGGTGACCGCCCAGACCCGCGCCGGTGTCGCGGCGATGCTGGCCAATATGTCCGACGAAACATAACGCTTGCCTGTGCGGCGCGGGTCGATATGTTTGGTGAAACATATCGAGGACCGGATGCCGCGCGCGCTCGTTTTTGCCATTGCCGTTCTGACCAGTGCCGCGCCGGGCCTTGCCGGGTCGCGGCCCGTGGTTCTGGCGGCGGTGGCGGCCAATTTCGCCGGAACGGCGGCGGCGTTGGAACCGGCGTTCGAGGCCGCCTATCCCTATGATCTGCAACTGGTGATCGGCTCGACCGGACAGGCCTATGCCCAGATCCGGGCCGGGGCGCCTTATGATGTCTGGCTGGCCGCCGATCAGGCCCGCCCGGCGCGATTAGAGGCCGAAGGCGGCACCGTGCCCGGCAGCCGCTTTACCTATGCGCGCGGGCGGTTGGTGCTGTGGTCGCGGCGCAGCGATTTGCCCGCCGACCCGCTGGCGGCGCTGACCGATCCGACGGTGCAATTCGTGGCGCTGGCCAATCCCGACCTTGCCCCCTATGGCGCGGCGGCTGAGGCGGTGATCGCGGCCCTGAGTGTCGATCTGACCGGGCGCATGGTGCTGGGCCAAAATGTCGGGCAGGCCTATGCGCTGGTGGCGACCGGCAATGCCGATCTGGGCTTTGTCGCGCAATCGGCGCTGGCCGGGGCCGGGGGCGTGGTGCGGGCGCTGGACCCGGCGCTGTATCCGCCGATCCTGCAGGACGCAGTGCAACTGACCGACACGGCCGGCGCGGCGGCGCTGATGGCATTTCTACGCTCGGACCCGGCGCGGGCTGTGATGCAGGAGGCGGGCTATGATTGATCTGGCGCCGCTGTGGCTGACGCTGAAACTGGCGGCGGTGACGACGCTGATCCTTGTGCTGTTGGGCACGCCATTGGCATGGGCGCTGGCCCGGAGCCGCAGCCAGTGGAAGCCGGTGGCCGAGGCCCTGACCGCGCTGCCGCTGGTGCTGCCGCCGACGGTGATCGGGTTCTACCTGCTGGTCTTCCTCAGCCCCTCGGCCCCGCTGGGCGCCGCGTGGCGCGATGCGACCGGGCAGGCGCTGACGTTCTCGTTTGCCGGGCTGGTGGTGGCGTCTTGTCTCTATTCGTTGCCATTCATGGTGCAGCCGCTGCAATCGGCGTTCGAATCCCTTGGCCGCGCCCCGCTTGAGGCCGCCGCCAGCCTGCGTGCCGGGCCGTGGGACGCGTTTTTCAGCGTCGTCCTGCCGCTGTCGGCGCGCGGCTATCTGACCGCCGTGGTGCTGAGCTTTGCCCATACAATCGGCGAATTCGGCGTGGTGCTGATGGTGGGCGGCAATATCCCCGGCCGCACCAAGGTGATCTCGATCGCGATCTATGAACAGGTCGAGACCATCAACTATGCGCAGGCGCATCTGTGGTCGGCGGGGATGCTGGCCTTTGCTTTTGTGATCCTCTTGCTGGTCTATACGCTGAACCGGCGCTTTCCGGTGCATCTGGGATGAGCGCGCTGTCCTTGGATATTCGCCTGCAACAGGGCGACTTTCGCCTGAACGCCGTTCTGGAGGCCGAGCTGGCCGGCATCACGGCGCTGTTTGGCCCGTCGGGGGCGGGGAAATCGACCTTGCTCAGGGCGATAGCCGGATTTGACCGCGCCGAGGGCCGGATCGGTTTTGACGGGCTGACATGGCAGGGGCCTGACCGTTTCGTGCCGCCGCATCAGCGCGGGGTCGGCATGGTGTTTCAGGATGCGCGGCTGTTCGGGCATTTGTCGGTCGCGGGCAACCTGCGCTTTGCCGCGCGGCGGGCAGCAGGCGCGATCACCCAAGACACCGTGGTTCAGGCGCTGGACCTTGCGCCGCTTTTGTCCCGCCGTCCGGCCTCATTGTCCGGCGGCGAACGTCAACGGGTCGCCATCGGCCGGGCCTTGCTGGCACAGCCGCGACTGATGCTGATGGATGAACCGCTGGCGGCGCTGGATCTGGCCCGCAAGGCGCAAATCCTGCCCTATATCGCCCGGCTGCCGGGGATGTTCGGCATTCCGGTGCTGTATGTCACCCACTCGGTCGAGGAACTGGCCCAGATCGCCGACCGGCTGATCGCGATGCAGGACGGGCAGATCGTGGCCTCGGGGCCGCTGGCCCAGACCTTTGCCCGTCTCGATATCGGGGCTGGCGGCAGCCGGTTCGAAGGCGGGGTGATCCTGCGGGCGCAGGTGGCGGGGCATGACGCCGGCTATCGCCTGACCCGACTGAGCGTGGCCGGGCATGAACTGGTCATGCCCGAGGCGGCGCTGGCCATCGGCGATACGGTGCAATTGCGCGTCCGGGCCCGTGACGTGATGCTGGCCACCGCCCGCCCCGAGGGGCTGAGCGCGCAGAACCTGCTGGCGGGCCGGATCACCGAGATCCTGTCCGAAGCCGACACGCCATTTGCCGAAGTGTTCCTTGATGTCGGCGGGCAGGGGCTGCGGGCGCGGGTGACGCGGGCGGCGGTCGATCAGATGGGGCTTCGCGTCGGGGCGCAGGCCTTTGCCGTGCTCAAGGCGATCTCGTTCGACCGGCGGGTTGGGTAACGCGGGCCGGGCCTAGCCCAGCGACATCACCTCGCCCCCGGCGGCACGGGCATCCTCGGCATCATGGGTCACCAGAACCACAGGCAGATTGCGGGCGCGGGCGCGCTCGAACACCATGTCGCGCATCTGACCGCGCAGATCGGCGTCCAGCCCGGAAAACGGCTCGTCCAGCAACAGCGCCTGCGGCTCGGACAGCAACATCCGCATCAGCGCGACGCGGGCCTTTTGCCCGCCCGACAGCGTCGCCGGATCGCGCCCGGCAAAGCCATCCATGCCGATCTCGGCCAGCGCCTGCGCGATCGCAGCCTTGCGGTCGGGTGTGCCCGGCGGCAGGCCAAAGCTCAGATTGCCGCCGACCGACAGGTGCGGAAACAACAGGTGGTCCTGAAACAGAATGCCCACATGCCGATCCTGTGGTGGCAGACCGGCAAGGTCGCGGCCATTCAGAACGATCCGGCCGCGACAGCGAAACCCCGGCGCCAGCGTGCCGGTGATCGCCGCCAGTATCGTCGATTTGCCGATGCCCGACGGCCCCATCACCGTCAGCACCGCGCCGGGCGCGATACGGGCCGACAGCGACACCAAAGGCCGGTTGCCAAGGTGGATGGTCAATGTGTCAAGGATCAGTCCGGCTGTCATGCCGCCCCCCTTAGCCCGCGCCGGTTGGCCCAGACAAGCCGTGGCAGGCCGATGGCCGCGGCAAAGCCCAAGATTACCACTCCGGTTTGCGCCAGAGCGTAGATGCCGATCACCCGGCGGTCGCCGCCTGCGGACAGGGCGACGGCCTCGGTCGTCAGGGTCTGGACCCGGCCCGCGCCGATCAGCAGCGTCGGCAGGTATTGCCCTACTGACACCGCAAAGCCCACCGCCGCGGCGGTCAGGATCGGCGCCAGCAGCATCGGCAGGCGCAGGCGCCAGAACACCCGGCTAGGCCCGGCGCCAAGGGCGGCGGCGACGGTGGCCTGACGGCGGTCCCAGCCATTGTAAGGATCATCCAGCGACAGCATCACATAGGGCAGGACAAACACCAGATGCGCCGCGATCACCGCGCTGCGGCCCATGTCGGCGCCGATGCCAAGGGCCAGCATTTGCAGCCCGTGCAGGAACGCCACCTGCGGGATCAAGAGCGGCAGATACAGCAACCACATCGCGCCCCGGCCTTTGGACAGGTTGAACCGCTGTTCGGCCTCAAGACAGAAGACCACCAGAACCAGCGCAATGGCGGTCGCGGCGGCGGCGATCAGAACCGTTTCGGTCAGCGGTTCGATCAGGCCCGCGCCGTGGCGCTGCCAGTGGCCCGGTGTCAGCAGATCGGGCAGGGCATTGGGAAAGCGCCACGGCCCGGCGACCGACCACAGCGCCAGACCGGCAATCCCGGCAAAGATCGCGCCTGCCGACAGCCCGGCCAGCGCCAGCGCGGCGAGGCGCGCCAGCCGGTCTTGTGCCAGCCGCCGGCCATCTGCCGCCCAACGCGCGCACCAGCCCAGCACCAGCCCCTCGGCCAGCCGCCACAGCCCCAGCCCGGCCATCACCAGCCCGACCTGCACCACCGCCCCGGCTGACGCCGTCAGCCGCAGCGTCAGGTCCGGCGCGCCCATCCAGCGCACCACCTGCACCGCCAGTGGTGGCGGCGTGTTCGGGCCAAGGATCAGCGCCACGTCAACTACGGACATCGAATAGGCCAGCACCGCATAGACCGGCAGCCGGATCAGCGGGTAAAGCCGGGGCAGGATCAGTTTCAGCCATGCCGCCATCCGGCCATAGCCCATGGCCTGCGCCAGGGTCAGGCTGCGGTTGGGCTGGCATTGCGGCAAGGCGGCCAGTGCCATCAGCAACAGGAACGGCACCTCTTTCGCCACCAGCCCCAGCACCATGGCGATGCCCCACGGGTCTTGCACGATCAACAGGTCGGGCGGGCGGTCCCAGCCGGTCAGCCATGGCGACAGCGCCCGCGCGATCCAGCCCGAGGGCGCAATCAGAAAAGCGATGCCAAAGGCCGCAGCGGCGTGCGGCACGGACAACAGCGGCGACAGTGCGCGCTCGATCCAGTGAAAGGCGCGGGTGCCCGACCATGCCGACAGGATCAGCACCGTCACCATCAGCGACAGCAGCGTCGCCGCGATGCCGGTGGTGGCGCTGAGGCGCAGTGCCGGGCCAAAGCCGGGCCAGTCCAACAAGGCGCGAAACGCCGCCAGACTGGTGTGTTCGGCGCCGATCGCCGGGAAATAGCCAAAGGCCGGCACCACCATGCCTGCCAACCCGGCCAGAACCGGCAGGGTCAGCAACAGCACGGTCAGCACCGGCGCGATGCGCATATCAGTGGGCCACGCCGTAGCGCGCGGTCCAGTCCTCGGCCAGTTTCACCGCCCAGCTTGGGTGTGGTTCAGGCAGAGTGGCGCCCAATTCCGCCGGGGTCAGGGTGGCAATGCCAAGGTCCAGCGCCGCGAAGGCTGCGCGTTGGTCCGGGGTCAGGCTGTCCATCGCCAGAACCGTGCCATAGCCCAGAATATCGGGGTTCTGGGCATGGGCCTGTGCCTGGGGCGACAGCAGGAAATCGGCCAGCACCATCGCACCGGCCTTGGCGCTGGCGTTATAGGGAATCGCGACAAAGCTGGCGTTGCCGATGGTGCCGCCGTCAAAGACAAAGCTGCGCACCGTGTCGGGCAGTTCGCCATTGGCGATGGCGGTCGAGGCCTCGCTGGGTGAAAAGCTGATCGCCAGATCAATTTCGCCATCGGCCATCAGTTGCAACTGCCGCGGCCCGGTCTGCGGATAGGCGCGACCGCTGCGCCAGAGGCTCGGGGTGATCCCGTCCAGCCATGCCCACAGCGGCGCGGTGATGGCGTCGTAATCCACTGCCTCGACCGGTTGTTGCAGCAGGGCCGGGTCTTTGGTCAGGCCCAACAGCGCCTGTTTCAGAAAGGTCGTGCCCAGAAAATCGGGCGGCTGCGGAAAGGTAAAGCGGCCGGGGTTGGCTGCGATCCAATCGGCCAGCGCAAGGGCGGATTTCGGCGGCTCGGTCAGACGGGCGGTATCGTAATAAAACACCACCTGCGCCATCGCCCATGGCGATTCCAGACCCTCGGTCGGGACGGTGAAATCGCTTTGCACCGTCGGCTTGCCCGCAACATCGACATAGCGCCAGTTCGGCAGATCCTCGGCCCACGGCCCGAACAGCAGGCCGTTCTGTTTCATCGCGGCGAAATTGGCGCCGTTGATCCAGATCAGATCGACCGCGCCACCCGCATCCTTGCCCGCAGCCTTTTCCGCCAGAACCCGGCTAACGGCATCGGCCGTGTCCGAAAGTTTCACATGCTCGACCGTCACGCCGTAGCGGTCCTGAACCTGTTGCCCGGCCCATGCGATAAAGTCATTGGTCGCGGTCGCGCCGCCCCATGCGTTCCAATACACGGTCTGACCCTTGGCCTCGGCCAGAACCGACGGCCAGTCCGAGGGCACCGGATCGGCCTGCGCAACCGGGGCCATCAGGGCCAGTGCAGCGGTCAGGGCGGCAATAAATCGAGACATGCGAAAGGATCCTCCAAATCAGCTTTTTACCGGTAAAAGCCTATTCCGCCGATCACCGCCACACAAAAAATCGTGTTTTCATCGTGCAATTTCCGACATTTCCGGCACCTGTGCGACGACTTGCGCCTCTGGCTCTTGCAGCCCGCCGGACGCCGCCATAAGACTCTGCTAGGTAACCTGTCCCTATCATGGGCGCATCCAACAGGCGGGCGATAATGAACGATCCTATTGATACTTACATGAACACGCTGGTTCCGATGGTGGTCGAGCAGACCTCGCGCGGGGAACGGGCCTATGATATTTTCTCGCGGTTGTTGAAAGAACGGATCATTTTCCTGTCCGGCCCGGTGCATGACGGCATGTCCAGCCTGATCGTGGCGCAGCTGCTGCATCTGGAGGCCGAAAACCCCAGCAAGGAAATCAGCATGTATATCAACAGCCCCGGCGGTGTCGTCACCTCGGGCCTGTCGATCTATGACACGATGCAATACATCAAACCCAAGGTCAGCACGCTGGTCGTGGGACAGGCGGCGTCGATGGGATCGCTGCTGTTGGCCGCCGGCGAGCCGGGGATGCGGTTCTCGTTGCCGAACAGCCGGATCATGGTTCACCAGCCCTCGGGCGGCTATCAGGGTCAGGCGACGGACATCATGATTCACGCCCAGGAAACCCAAAAGCTGAAGGACCGTCTGAACAGCATTTACGTCAAGCATACCGGGCGGAAAATGAAGGAAGTGGTCGACGCGTTGGAGCGCGACAACTTCATGGACGCCGAGCAGGCCAAGGCCTGGGGCCTGATCGACGAGATCGTCGAAAACCGTGCCCGGGACGACGACGCGGCCAAGTAACCGCTATTCGTGAACCGGACCATGACTTTTTGACGTTGTGCCGGGAAAATCTCTGGCCTAGGCTGATGGGGTAAACTGTCAGCCGGGCCATCCGCGGATCGCCGCGATACGTGCTAGCCTCAGAGGAAGACCATGGCGAATAACTCAGGAAGCGACTCGAAAAACACGCTCTATTGCTCGTTCTGCGGCAAGAGCCAACACGAGGTTCGCAAACTGATTGCCGGGCCGACCGTGTTCATCTGTGATGAATGCGTCGAACTGTGCATGGACATCATTCGGGAAGAGACCAAGGCCTCGGGGCTGAAGTCCACCGACGGCGTGCCCACGCCCAAGGACATCTGTGCGGTTCTGGATGACTATGTCATCGGTCAGTCCCACGCCAAGCGCGTGCTGTCGGTGGCGGTTCACAACCACTACAAACGCCTGAACCTTGCCTCGAAATCCGGCGAGATCGAACTGGCGAAATCGAACATCCTGCTGATCGGCCCGACCGGCTGTGGCAAGACCCTGCTGGCGCAGACGCTGGCGCGGATTCTGGATGTGCCGTTCACCATGGCCGACGCCACCACCCTGACCGAAGCCGGTTACGTGGGCGAGGATGTCGAGAACATCATCCTCAAACTGTTGCAGGCCAGCGAATACAATGTCGAGCGCGCGCAGC
This sequence comes from Actibacterium sp., assembly GCF_041584535.1. GTDB lineage: Bacteria > Pseudomonadota > Alphaproteobacteria > Rhodobacterales > Rhodobacteraceae > Actibacterium_D. The sequence continues at coordinate 13,792 of NZ_JBFHDW010000024.1, forward strand.
GCGGCATCGTCTATATCGACGAGGTCGACAAGATTACCCGCAAGTCGGACAACCCCTCGATCACCCGCGACGTCTCGGGCGAGGGCGTGCAGCAAGCGCTGCTGAAGATCATGGAAGGCACCGTGGCATCGGTGCCGCCGCAGGGGGGCCGCAAGCATCCGCAACAGGAATTCCTGCAGGTGGATACCACCAATATCCTGTTCATTTGCGGCGGCGCGTTCGCCGGTCTGGAAAAGATCATCTCGCAACGCGGCAAAGGCTCGGGCATCGGCTTTGGCGCCGAGGTCAAGGATAACGACAACCGCGGCGTGGGCGAGACCTTCAAGGAACTCGAACCCGAGGATCTGCTGAAATTCGGCCTGATCCCGGAATTCGTCGGCCGTCTGCCGGTGATTGCCACCCTGACCGATCTGGACGAAGAGGCGCTTGTCACCATCCTGACCGAACCGAAAAACGCGCTGGTCAAGCAATACCAGCGCCTGTTCGAACTGGAAGACACGCAGCTGACCTTTACCGAAGACGCGCTGAAAGCCATCGCCAAGCGCGCGATCGAACGGAAAACCGGTGCGCGTGGCCTGCGCTCGATCATGGAGGACATCCTGCTGGACACGATGTTCGACCTGCCGGGCATGGATGATGTGACCGAGGTTGTCGTCAACGAAGAAGCGGTCGTGCATGCCGAGGCCAAGCCGCTGATGATCTATGCCGACGCCAAGAAAGAGGGCGCCAGCGCAGGCTGAGCCCCGACCTGAAAAATCGACATGAAAGGGTGGCTTTGGCCACCCTTTTTCTTTGCGGGACGGCGCAG
>NZ_JBFHDW010000025.1:0-14544 GCF_041584535.1 Actibacterium sp.
CGGTGCAGCACGTCGCCGCCCACCACCTGCGTTTCGACCAGGTCAAAGCGCGGGGCCTCGGCCAGCGCGTCTAGGCCCATCGCGCCGATGGCGGGGCGGCCTTCGGCGCCCAACGCCAGCCCAGCAGTAAAGCCGACCAGTTCATCAACCAGACCCGCGCCCAGCAAGGACGCCGCCAGCGCGCCCCCGCCTTCGCAGAACACCCGCGTCAGCCCGGCCTGTCCCAGCGCCGTCAACAGCGCCGCCGGGTCCAGCCGCCCGCCTTTGGCGACCGCGACCGGGATCAGCTTTGCCCCCAGCGCCGCCCATTGCGATTGCAGATCGGGCGCGGCGCTGTCGCCGTGGCACAGCCACAGCGGCACGTCCCGCGCCGTGCGCGCCAGAACACCATCCAGCGGCAGATCAAGCTTGCGCGCACAGACCACGCGCACCGGTTGCCGGGTCACGCCCAACCCCCGCACCGTCAGCGACGGATCATCGGCCCGTGCCGTGCCGCCGCCAACCATCACCGCATCGTGCCGCGCCCGCATGGCATGGACCAGACGCCGGGCCTCCGGCCCGGTGATCCACTGGCTTTCACCGCTGGCGGTGGCAATGCGGCCATCGAACGAGGTCGCCAGTTTCAGCGTCACCATCGGCCGCCCAACCTGACGCGACAGCAGGAAACCCTTGTGATCGTCGCGGGCCCGGGCCTCAAGCACACCGGTGGTCACGTTGATCCCCGCCGCGCGCAGCATCGCATGGCCGCCGCCTGCCACACGCGGGTCGGGGTCCTGAACCGCGCTGACAACACGCGCCACGCCCGCCGCGATCAGCGCCTCGGCGCAGGGCGGGGTCTTGCCGTGATGGGCGCAGGGTTCAAGGCTGACATAGGCGGTGGCACCGCGGGCCTGATCGCCGGCCTGGGCCAGCGCCACGACCTCGGCATGAGGGCGGCCGCCCGGTTGGGTCCAGCCGCGACCGACGATGCGATCTTCGCGCACGATCACACAGCCCACGGCCGGGTTGGGCCAGCAATGCCCCATCCCGCGCCGCCCCAGTGACAGGGCCAGCGCCATGTATCTGCTGTCGTCCGGGCTGCTCACTCTTCGGGCTGCACCGAGGGGCGCAATTCGCTGACGAATTTATCGAAATCGTCGGCGGCCTGAAAGTTCTTGTAGACGCTGGCAAAGCGCACATAGGCCACGGTGTCGATCCGGGCCAGGCTTTCCATCACGATCTCGCCGATGGTTTTCGAGGGGATGTCGGTTTCACCCAGGCTTTCCAGGCGGCGCACGATACCCGAGATCATCTGATCCATGCGTTCCGGCTCAACCGGCCGTTTTTGCAGGGAAATCCGCACCGAGCGTTCCAGCTTGTCGCGGTCGAAATCTTCGCGGCGACCGTTGGATTTGATCACGACCAGATCGCGCAATTGCACGCGTTCATAGGTGGTGAACCGTCCGCCACAGGCCGGGCACAGGCGCCTGCGCCGGATCGCAACGTGATCCTCGGCAGGGCGTGAATCTTTGACCTGTGTGTCGATATTTCCGCAAAACGGGCAGCGCATGGCCCCTCCTCGGTGTTGATCCCAAGTTATCCACAGCCACTATAGGTCAGCCGCTAGGGTTTGGGTAGGGGATAAATTTGGCGCAATATATTGGGGAGATCAGCCCAGATGCGCCGCCACCTGACGGGTATGCGGGGCGGTGCGGTGCTCGAACAGATAGAGGCCCTGCCACGTGCCCAGCAACGGCCGGCCATCCTTGACCGGCACGCCAAGACTGACCGGCAGCAGCGCCGCCTTGATATGGGCGGGCATGTCGTCGGGGCCTTCGTAGGTGTGGGTCAGATAGGCCATCGATGGGTCGGAGGTAGGCGGCACCAGCCGGGCAAAGAAATTCCGCAGATCGGTCTGCACCTCGGGGTCGGCGTTTTCCTGAATGACCAGCGAACACGAGGTATGGCGCACGAACAGGGTCAACAGGCCCTCGCCACGATGCGGCGCGCACCAGTCGCGCACCTGCGCGGTGAATTCATACAGGCCGGGGCCGCGGGTTGGGAGGCTGAAAATCGTCTGCATGGCCGGTGCGCTGGGGGCCGCGTGTCAGAAAGCGGGGAAAGAAACCGGTGCTATCCTAGTCAGGCTGGCCGGACTCGACAAGAAAGTTGCCGTCGATGACTTCGACCTCATAGCAATCCGACCCGAACTGGAAGGCGATCATGTTCGCGCCGGGCTTTTTCAGCGACAGGAAGACCGCGCCGGACTGAGACTCGGCCTCGGCCAACAGGGCCGCATCCGGGGCGAGGGTATAGCCGACGGTATAGGCACCACCTGCAGCCGGGTCGCGGTATTGCGGTTTGCTCAGGTAAATCCGGGTGTCACCGGGTTTGTGCAAGTGGTTCATCACAAAGTCACCGGCGGCGCACCAGTAATTCTCGGGACCGGCACCGGTCAGGCCGCGCACGGTAAAGGCGGCCGGATCGGCGGCGTCTTTGAACACCATCAACTGGTTTGAGGCGACAAACCAATCGCGTGACGACGGGGTGCCCGGGGCGACCGTGCATCCGGCGGTAAGCGCAAGGGCCAGAACTATGGAAAGTTTGTGTTTCATGCGCGCAGGGTGCGCCCAAATTGCCCGCCAGACAAGTCACAATCCGGCGATTTACCTGCGCCAAAGATGCGCATATGAGGCCAGCGCCCCCTGCGCCTTGGCCAGCATCCGGTTGGCGGCACCAGGGCGGGGAATATCGGCCTGTTCCAGCCGCAGCGCGGCGATTTCGGGCGGGCAGGGCTGGTCTGTCACCGGGTCGAAATAGCGCGGATAGCCGATCAGCGCCGCATGGGCGAATTGCGCAAGGCTGGGCCGTGCCTGCCGCCGGGCGGGCACCCGGCCCAGATCGCGGGTCAGCCCCCAACCGGCATAGAATGGCGTGCCAAGACAGGTAACGGGCACCTCGCGCAACAGCGCCTCGAACCCCAGTGTCGAGGTCAGGGTCCAGACCTCGTCCACCTCGGCCAGCAGGGCGATCGGGTCGGCATTGGTGGCGACGACATCGGCCAGCCCGGCCAGATCTGCAGGGGCCACGACCCCAAGGCGCAGACCGGCCTCGACATCGGGATGCGGTTTATAGATCAGCACCGCCTCGGGGTTTTCGGCCCGCACATGGGCCAGCAGGTCCAGATTGCTGCGCACCACGTCGGTGCCGGTCAGGATCGAGGCGTCATCCTCGACCTGTCCGGGCACCAGAATGCGGTGGCCCGGCGGCAATTCGGGCAGGCTGCCGCCCAGATTGTATTTGCTCAGACCGGCGCGGGTCAGCCGCGCGATCAGCTGTTCGGCCCGGTGCTGTTCCGCTGGCGGCAGCGCCGCCGAGGTTTTCACCAGCCGCTCGAACCGGCTTTCGTGGCGCGGGTCGTAATAGATGCCCAGATCGTCCAGAACCAGCGACAGGGGCGGAATCAGATCGGCCCCCAACCCGCGCGAGCGCAGAAAGCCGTCCTCGACCCGGACCGTGCCGGGGCGGGCGTCCTCGGCCTTGCTGGCCCAGACCATCGTGCGGCGCTTTGACCGTTCGGCTGTCTGTTCGGCTCGCGCTAGCGGATCGACATAATGCACCGCGCCAAAGAACCGTTGCAGCGGCTTGCGCTTCCACAGCCGCATACCGCTGGCGACCCAGCCCTGATGATCGTCGCGCCATGCGCGGGCCTGTGCATGAAGCGTGTCGATGGCCTGTTCCAACTCGCACAGCTGATCGCGGTAGGGGTCATACCATGTCGGGGCAAGGATCATCGCCGCCGCGAACAGTTGCGGGCGGGTCAGGATGCGCTGCCGCCGGGGGGCCGGGTTTTCGTCCTGTGTCAGACCCCAGCCGCCATAGAACGGCTGGCCAAAGACCCGGGGCTGATGCCCGGCCAAAATCGCCTCGAACCCCAGTTGCGAGGACACGGTATAGACCGCGATCGCCCCCTCCAGCAGCGCCCAGGGTGAAACGGGGTCGGAAAAGAACGAAATCCGGCCCTGCGCCTGATCGGGGCTGAAATGGCCCTCGCGCTGACCGGCGGCGGTTTCAGGATGGGTCTTGATCAGGATGCGGGCGCCGGGATGTTCGATCTGGGCAAAGGCCAGCATCTCGCGGAAGGTGGCGCGGGTGGCGTTTGACGCCGTGACCGAGGCATCGCCCGCCGTCTGGTCGATCACCAGAACATAGCCCGGCGGCGGCACCGGTGTTGCCGGGTCAAAGGCGTTGTATTTCGACAGATGCAGGTGGCGCAGCCGGGTAATGCCGTCGCGGGCGCGGTTCAGCAGCGCGGTGTCGTCCAGCGGATGCGTGGCCAGCAGGGTTTCCAGATCGCTGGGCGTGGTCGGGTCGAAATGCACACCGCCCTGATCCAGCATCAGCCCGATCGGCGGTCCGCCCCCGGCGCGCCCCGGCAGGACCGAGCGCAGGAACGCGTCCTCGACCCGCAGGATCGGCGCGTCGGTGTGGCGGGCGACGGCCTCGCCCCGTGGGGCGGTGGGGGACTGACCCCAGACCCCGATCATGTCGCCTTGGCCGGGCCTGCCCAGTTTGATCTGATAGCCCGACAATTCCAGAATGCGCCGCACCCGGCCTTGGGTCAGGAAACCGCCATTATAAACGAAAAGCCGCCGGGGAGGTGCAGTGCCCCGGCGGCTTTCATCAATCTGGCCCATATCGGGTTTACTGCCCGGCGAGGGCTTGCAGCGAATTCGCCGAGGACGCGGCGCCGGTCAGAACGCTTAGCGTTTTGGTCCACTGCACATAGGGCGCCTCGGTCACATAGACCGTATCGCCATCGCGGATCACGAAATCGCGGGCCTGGAACATGCCGGTGGGCTCGGTCAGGTCCAGCACATAGGCAAAGCGCTGATCGCCGACCAGATCCGAGCGCCCAAGCACCGCGTTGGCGATCTCGGAGGGCTCATTTCGGAAGATGAACACGCCGGTCGGATCGGCCAGACCCGAGTTCAGACCGCCGACCTGAGCAATCGCCTCAAGCGCCGACAGGGTCTGGGTCTGGAACGGCACGCGGTTCTGGCGGCCAGTGGCCCCCAGCGCCGAGAACGCCCGGCTGTCCTGTTCGACCAGAATGCGGTCGCCGCCGCGCAGGGCGATGTCCATTTCGGGGTGATCGTAAAGGTCTTCGAACCAGATCTCGCCACGCTCGCCGCCACGGATCACGGTGATATGCGCGACTTCGGTCGGGATCATGATACCGCCCGCCGAGGCCAGCATCGCCGACAGGGTGCGGTTGGGGCGTTCGATCGGATAGACGCCTTGCGCGCCGACACCGCCGACCACCGTCACGGTCGAGCCATCGCCGGCCAGACGCCGCACCACGACCTGCGGGTCAGGGGTCTGGGCGTCCAGTTTTTCGGTGATGATCTGGCGCAGACGCTCGGGCGTGTTGCCCGCGGCGCGGATGCGGCCAGCATAGGGAATGAAGATATAGCCAGCGCCATCGACCTGAACCTCGTCCAGAACGCTGGCGTTCACGCCCTTGCCGGACAGCAGCCCGTCATCGACGTTCTCATAGATCGTCAGGCCCAGCGTGTCGCCGGGACGGATCGTATCCGAACCCACAACACCGGCTTTCAGGAATTTCGACGAGAACCCCAGCGCCGGCAGCACCGCTGTTGCGCGCGTCACCCGGTCATTGACGGTGACGATAAAGGCATCACCCTCTTTCTGGACAGAGCCTTGATAAATCTCACGTTTATTCGGCCCAGACCGGGGCAGTCCACAGGACGCAACGGTTGTGGCCAACGCGATAAGCGCCAGAATTCTGGCCCCACGGGATGCCATGATGTTCACTGCTCTGCTTCCTCGAAGTTGAAATCTGCCTGAGGTTTTTTTTGTAACCCTACAGAATCCCAACTTAAAAAGCCAGTAGGCGTTTCGTTCGGCGCTTATTTCACGACCTGCAACTGTTGCCGGGGCGCCGCGCTGCCGAGGCGCAGGGCGTCATAGGGATCTTCGGTCGCCAGCATCATGTCCACGACCTGTCGCAAAAGCTGTCTGCGGGCGCGGGCCGAGTAGAAACCGCCGGGGATTTGCGAGGTCTCCAGCAGGTAGCGGCGATAGTCGTGATAGGCCCGGCGATCAGGACGTCCGGGCTGGGCGAAGAACTCGGGCAGGGGCAGGGGCGAGACGAATTCCGGCTTGGCATAGACCGCATCGCCGAACACTTTCAGCGGGATACCGCGCCACAGCACCTGTTGCGCGGCGGTCGAGTTGACCGTCACCGCCGTGCGGGCATGGTCCAGCAATTGCGCCAGCTTGCCGCCGCGCACGTAATGCACCCGGCCCGTGACATCATGCTTGGCCGCCAGCCGCCGGATTTCCGACCTCAGCGGCACCCGGCCATCCTCAAGCGGATGCGCCTTGAACACCAGATGGTGGTGGCCCGGCGCGCCCTCGGCAAAGCCGGTGATGCACAGGTCCAGAAAGTCGGTCATCGTGTCGAACGGGCTGTGCGCCTGAAAGCTGGAATCATGTTCCAGTTGCAACAGCGCCAGATGATAGGGAAAGCCGCCGAACTTGATCCGTTGCGTCGCCAGAAAACGGTCGATGGCGATGGCGGGCATCAGCAGCAGGCGCTTGAGATACAGCTCGAATTCCTTGCGCACGGTCAGGGCGCGGTGCGGGCGGAAATGCCGGTAGGGGCCGTTCCGGAACATGACAAAGTAATGATACAGCGCGCCGTAAAAGATGTGCTGGCGCATGTCGCCCCAATGGGCGGGCGCGTCGGGCTGATCGGGGTCGATCTTTTGCAGCGCCTCGCGCATGTCTTCGACGCTGAGATCCATCAGACGCGAATGGCCATTGGCGCCGCCGCGTTCATAGGTCACCCAGAAGGGCCGCAGATAGCCCTCTTCGAACACATGCACCCGCAGACCCGCCGCCTTGGCGTAGTGAATCGCCTGAGCATGGATCGGCCTTGTGTCGCCATAAAGCGCGATATCGGTGATCTGGTGTTGCTGAACCAGCGCCTCGAAGGCCGCGGGCCAGTCCTCGGCCGGGCCGTCATAGGGGATGTAATTCGCGGCGCGCAGCCAAAACGCCTCGTCCCCGCGGTTAAAGCCGACGCGCCACACCTCGGCCCCGGCCGAGCGCAGCATCTTGCCCAGCCGGTAAAAGAACGGCCCGTGTGGTCCCTGCAAAAACAGGAAACGCCGGTCTTTTCCCAACGTGTTTTTCATCGGCCTGCCTGTCCGGTCCTATGGTTTCGCCCTGCATGTCCCCTGCCGCTTTGGGTGGGTTTTGTCACGCATTTGCTGACGTTATGCAGGAAAAAAGGCAGTTTTAGGGCTGGGTTTGCGTGTTTTCTGGGGCTTGCCTTGCCCTCGGCCAAGACGGTAGCTAACGGTAAGGCCTTAACGAAAGGGCAGCTATATGTTCACGGGCATCATCACAGATATCGGCACCATCCGCGGCCTGACCCAAAAGGGCGACCTGACGGCGCGGATCGGCACGTCTTATGCGCCGGGCGGCATCGACATGGGCGCGTCGATCGCTTGTGACGGCGTGTGCCTGACTGTCGTGGCCAAGGGTAGCGACGATCAGGGCAACTGGTTCGATGTCGATATTTCGGCCGAGACCGTGAGCAAGACCAATATCGGCGGCTGGGCGTTGGGCCACCGCATCAATCTTGAGCGCGCGCTGCGGCTGGGCGACGAACTGGGCGGCCATATCGTGTCGGGCCATGTCGATGGCGTTGCCGAGGTCGTGTCGGTCGCCGACGAGGGCGACAGCACCCGCTTTCGCTTTCGCGCGCCGCAGGCGCTGGCGAAATTCATCGCGCCCAAAGGCTCGGTCGCGCTGAACGGCACCTCGCTGACCGTGAACGAGGTCGAGGGCTGTGAATTCGGCGTCAATATCATTCCGCATACCAAGCAGGAAACCACCTGGGGCGCGGCCCGGATCGGCGACCGGATCAATCTGGAAATCGACACTCTGGCCCGTTACGTGGCGCGGCTGGCCGACTGGCAGGCCGCCTAGACACGGGCGGCTTGCGCCGTGCTGTGCATACACACACACCCAAGCGCCATTGCTGCACTGGTCAAGCCCTGCCAGTTGCAGTATTCCGGCGCCGAACCATGAACAGGCAATGCGACATGACTGACACCTACGCAGACGCGATCAGCCCGATCGAAGAAATCATCGAAGACGCGCGGAATGGCCGGATGTTCATTCTGGTCGATCACGAGGACCGCGAAAACGAAGGCGATCTGGTGATCCCGGCGCAGATGGCCACGCCCGAGGCGGTGAACTTTATGGCGCTGCATGGTCGCGGGCTGATCTGCCTGTCGCTGCCGGGAGCCCGGATCGACGCGCTGGGCCTGCCGCTGATGGCGTCTTACAACTCGTCCCGTCACGAGACCGCGTTTACCATCTCGATCGAGGCGCGCGAAGGCGTGACCACCGGGATTTCCGCTCATGACCGCGCCCGCACCGTGGCCGTGGCGATCGACCCGACCAAGGGTGCCGCTGACATTGCCACGCCGGGCCACGTGTTCCCGCTGCGCGCCCGCGAGGGTGGGGTGCTGGTGCGCGCTGGCCATACCGAGGCCGCTGTCGATGTCAGCCGTCTGGCCGGTCTGAACCCGTCGGGCGTGATCTGTGAAATCATGAACGAAGACGGCACCATGGCGCGTCTGCCCGATCTGGTGGTCTTCTCGAAAAAGCACAAGCTGAAGATCGGCACGATCTCGGACCTGATCGCTTATCGCCGTCGCCACGATAACCTTGTGAACGAGGCGTTGGTCAAGCCGGTGACCTCGGCCTATGGCGGCCATTGGATGATGCGGGTCTTTACCGACGAAACGCAGGAAGCTGAGCATATCGTTCTGACCAAAGGCGACATCAGCACGCCCGAGCCGGTTCTGGTGCGGATGCACGCGCTGAACCCGCTTGAGGACGCGCTGGGCCTTGGTCCCAAGCCGCATGACGAATTGCCGCGCGCGATGCAGACCATCGCCGCCGCCGGTCGCGGTGCGGTCGTTCTGCTGCGGGACACGTCGATGCGGCTGGCCAATGCCGAAGACGCCGCCCCGCCGAAACTGCGGCAATACGGTCTGGGCGCGCAGATCCTTGCGGCGCTAGGCCTGCATGAGGTGATCCTTGTCACAGACTCGCCGCTGCCCAAGGTCGTCGGTCTGGACGGCTATGGTCTGTCGATTGTCGGCACGCACAAGATTGACAGAGAGGGCTAAGCCATGGCCGGACACGAGACCCACTATACGCTGGACCTGCCCAAGTTCGACAAGCCCGCTAAGGTGCTGATCGTTGTGGCACCTTATTACAAGGACATCGCCGACAACCTGATCGCCGGGGCGCGGGCCACGCTGGACGAGGCCGGTGTCGCGCATGAGCTGATCGAAGTGCCCGGCGCGCTGGAAGTGCCGACCGCGATTGCGCTGGCGCATCGGCAGTCGAACTTTGACGGCTATGTTGCGCTGGGCTGCGTGATCCGTGGCGAGACCACCCATTACGACACGGTCTGCAACGACAGCTCGCGCGGGCTGACGCTGTTGGGTCTGCAAGGCGCCTGTGTCGGCAACGGCATCCTGACCGTGGAAAACCGGCCTCAGGCCGAAGTGCGGGCCGATCCCGCCGAGATGAACAAGGGCGGCGGCGCGGCTGCGGCGGCGCTGCACCTGATCGCGCTGAGCCGGAAATGGTCGGCCGAGACCAAAGGCGTGGGCTTTCGTCCCGTCGGATCGTTCCAGATAGCAGGCGACAGCGAAGGACCGGCCAGCGTATGAGCACCCGTCAAATGAAATCGGCCGCGCGCCTGTATGCCGTTCAGGCGCTGTTCCAGATGGAGCATTCCGGCCAGGGCGTCGATCAGATCCGCGAAGAATTCGAAACCCACCGTATCGGCGCTGTCTATGAAGGCGACGAGATGGCCGAGGCTGATATCGACCTGTTCCGCACCACGCTTGAGGATGCGGTGAACTGGCAAGCCAAGATCGACCAGATGACCGACCGCGCCCTTGTGGCGAAATGGCCGATTGCCCGGATTGACCCGACGTTGCGGGCGCTGTTCCGGGCTGCGGGGGCCGAACTGGTTGCCGGCAAAGCCCCGCCCAAGGTGGTGATCTCGGAATATGTGGACGTGGCCAAGGCGTTCTTCCCCGAAGGTCGCGAGCCGAAATTCGTGAACGCGGTGCTGGATCATATGGCGCGCGAGGCCAAACCCGAGGCATTTTGACGATTTTTCAGGCTGAAAGCCGCCTGCGTCGCAGCGGCACCGTTGGAAAATCGCTGCGGCGACCCCATACTTATCTTGTTGCCTCGCAATAAGGAATCAAAGCCATGCCGCAGCTTGTCCGTCTTTATATTCGCCAGATCCTGATCGGGTTCGCCCTGTCCGCCGTGTTTGTCACCGGCTTGCTGTGGCTGAACGTCGCCAATCTGGGCCATCTGGTCAGCACCTCGAATATGGGGCTGGTGGCCGCGCTCATGTTGTTCATGTTCAACGGCATCGTGTTCGCCGGGGTTCAGTTCGGCATCGCGGTGATGCGCATGGCCGATCACGGCTCGGATTTCGGCGGTGGCAAGCGCCAGCCGCAACAGGCCTTTAGCCCGGCCTTGGTGCCGGTGCGGGTGCGCGACGACCGTCGGCGCTGAGATCACCTGAATAAAAGCAAAAGGCGGCACTTGGGGCCGCCTTTTTTGTTGGTGTGGCGAGAACCGCAGCAGCCGTAGAGGCAACTAATTCCCGAGGACCTGTATGTACAGGTGGGCACCAGGTAACTGAACCAGGGTCCAGACAGAGCCAGCTCCCTCGGATTTGCTTAAGGCCACCGGAATTTGACCCCGACACGAGCAGAGCAGAAACCCGCCACCAACGGTATCTAGGCGCGCAGGGTCGGGGCGGCAAGAGGGTTGATGTCGCGGTCGGCAAAAATCGTCTTGCCAGATGTTCATGAATTGTTCATGTTTTTGCGATGACCAAGACCCTTCAACCCGGACAGATTCTGGCGCGCGGCGTCTGCCGCCACCTCAGCAGCTATGATTTCGTCACTGTCGTCGAATTGGTGCCGACCCCCGGCTTGCGGGTCGATGTCATGGCGCTGGGCCCCAAGGGCGAGGTCTGGGTGATCGAATGCAAATCGTCGCGGGCGGATTTTCAGGCCGACAGCAAATGGCAGGGGTATCTGCCGTGGTGCGACCGGTTTTTCTGGGCCGTGGACGAGGCGTTCCCGACCGATCTGTTGCCCGCCGATACCGGGCTGATTTTGGCCGATGCCTATGACGCCCAGATCGTCCGCATGGCGCCCGAGGACGCCCTGTCGGCACCCCGGCGCAAGGTGGTGACCCGAACCTTCGCACGCCATGCCGCACGGCGCCTGCAGGCGCTGCGCGACCCCGGCCCGGCGCAACGGTTGGCGCAGGGCGTCTAGGTTATTTCTTGCCCTTGCCGGGTTTCGCGCCCATGGCGCGCGCCCGGGCCGCAGCCGCCAGAATTTCTTCGGCGATTTCTTCGGCTTCTTCGGGTTCGAAATCCAACGGCAGTTCAAGGCCCTCGGCCTCAACGTAAATCCGCACCATGCCCAGCGTGGTCGGGCCGATTTGCAGATTGGCGGCGATTTCGCTTTGTTTGTCGATGCCCATGATCCGGCCTCCTGATTGATTGCGATCAGGTATCGCGTTGCCGAGCGCGAGACAAGGGTGCTGCTGGGTCAGATTTCACGCCGTGCCCTCTTGCAAAGCGGTGACGCAGGGGGTAAATCGCCCCGCAGTGCCGCCTTAGCTCAGTTGGTTAGAGCGCTGGATTGTGGATCCAGAGGTCCCCTGTTCAAGCCAGGGAGGCGGTACCATTTCCTCACATTTTCTTTGGTTTGGTCGGTTCCGGCTTGTATCGGCTGTGGTTTTCGCGGGAAATCCCGTCAGACAGGAGCCCCCCCGATGCTTGATGCCGCCATGCGCAAACTGATTGATCCGCCGCTGAATCGGCTTGGCGCCGGGCTGGCGCGGGCCGGGATCAGTGCCAATGCGGTGACGATGGCCGGGCTGGCGCTGGGTGTGCTGGCGGCGGCGGTGATCGCGCTGGGCGCGCCGGGATGGGCGTTGCTGCCGCTTTTGGCCAGCCGATTGGCCGATGGGCTGGACGGCGCGGTGGCGCGGGCCACCCACAAGACCGATTTCGGAGGCTTTCTGGATATCACCGCCGATTTCCTGTTTTACGGTGCGGTGCCGATGGGGTTCGTCTGGCTGGATCCGGCGGCGAATGGGGCTGCGGGGGCATTCCTGCTGACCAGCTTTTACGTCAACGGCGCCAGCTTTCTGGGCTTTGCGGTGCTGGCGGAAAAGGCCCGGATGCAGACCAGTGCCCGCGGGGTGAAATCGTTGTATTTCACCGGCGGATTGCTGGAAGGCACTGAAACCATCGCGTTTTTCGTGGCGCTGTGCCTGTGGCCGGATTGGTTTTCGCCGCTGGCATGGGGCTTTGGGGCTTTGTGTTTCTTTACCGCCGGATCGCGGGTTCTGCTGGCACGCAAGCTGTTTCCGGGTGGAATGGACGACGCTTAGGAATCGCTGGCGAACTGAAGCTGATACAGGCCGGAATAGACGCCGCCTTGCGCCAACAGCGCCTCATGCGTGCCCTGTTCGACGACGCGGCCCTTGTCCATCACGATAATCAGGTCGGCATCCCGGACCGTGGCCAGCCGGTGCGCGATGACCAGCGTCGTGCGGCCCTTGGACAGGCGCTCAAGCGCCTCTTGCACTACGCGCTCGGACTTGGCGTCCAGCGCCGAGGTGGCCTCGTCCAGCAGCAGAATCGGCGCATCCCGCAGCAGGGCGCGGGCGATGGCCACACGCTGACGCTGGCCGCCGGACAGGTTGGTGCCGCGCGGTCCGGCAGGGCTGTCCAGACCATTCGGCAGGCCGGGCAGGAAATCGGTGATATGGGCGGCGTCCAGCACCGCGTTCAGCTGGTCCTCGGATACATCGGTGCGGCCCAGCAGGATATTGTCGCGCAGGGTTTCGTCGAACAGCAGCGCCTCTTGCGACACCACCGAGAACTGGCTGCGCAGATCGTCCAGCGCCAGCGTCTCGATCGGGACGTCGCCAAGGGTGACGGTGCCGGATTGCGGCTCGATCAGGCGGGTCAGCAGGCTGAACACCGTGGTTTTCCCGGCGCCCGAGGCCCCGACCAGCGCGGTCATCTGCCCGGCCTTGGCAGTCAGGGTCAGGCCGTTCAGCACCGGCGTTTCGTCATAGCCAAGCTGCACGTCGCGCACCACGATATCCAGCGCGCCCGCAGGGGCGGGCAGGGTGGCGGGCTGGGCCGGGCTAAGGATGGTCGGGCGCTCAAGGAAGACCGCGTAAAGGCGTTCGAGGCTGGCCAGCGCCGTTTGCCACGCGCCCGAGACATTGTCGATCCGGCGCAGCGGTTCGAACACCAGCGCCATAGCGGTGAAAAAGCTCATGAACTGGCCGACGGTCTTGGTGCCGTCCATGATTTGCAGGCCGCCGTAAACCACGACGCCCAGAAAGCCCAAGCCGGCGATCACATCCATCAGCGCCGGAATGGCGGCGCGCCCGGCCTCGGACCGGATCGAGGCATCGACGAACCCGTCCAGCGCCTCGTCAAAGCGGCGGTTCTCGCGGGCTTCCATGCGGTTCAGGCGGATGGTCGGCACGCCGTGAAAGATTTCATCCAGCCGGGTCGAGATCGTCGCCGCCGAGCTGCGCGCCTGCCGCGCCATACCGCGCACCCAGTCCTGCAACCGGGTGATCGGCAGCACCAGCAGCGGCACACCGGCCAGCGCGATCACTGTCCACAGCCAATCCACCGACAGCGCCACCGCGAACAGCGAAAGTGTGGCGATCACGTCGCGCCCCGCTGCCGCCAGAATATTCGACCATAGCGTCGCCAGCGCGTTGGTGTCGCCGCGCACCCGTTCAATCAGGTTGCCGGGCGGGGTTTTCTGGAACCACGCCAGATCCAGCCCCAGCATATGCCGCACCATGTCGCTTTGCAGATCAGCGGTCAGCCGTTGCCCGACCTTGGCCATCAGCACCCGCTGACCAAACCCTGACAGCGCCCGCAGAACGAACACCGCGAAAATCGCTCCTGCGATCCACGGCAGGGCGGCGCGGTTGCGGGCGACGAACAATTCGTCGAACATCGGCCCGATGGTATAGCTGAGCGCCCCCATCATGCTGCCTTCGATCCCCATCAGGAACAGCGCCGCGAAGATCAGCCCCAGAAACCGTCGCAGATACCCGCCCCACAACCAGCGCAGGATCAGCTTGCCGTCCGTATGGGCGGGATCAACCATTGCGGCCCCGCTTGCGGCTTTCGACAAAGGCGGCGGTCAGGGCCTTGGGGTCGTATCGGGTTTCGAACCACTGGCGGATTGGCATCGGGTCTGTGGCGATGTCGGCCTCGTATTGGTCCAGCAGGAAGTCCAGCACCCCGGTGCTGTCATTCTTCAGATGCATATAGCGCAGGCTGAGCATCTTGCGGGCGTCGGCGACCGATTTGTTTTCCACATGCAGCAGATACAGCGCCGAGGCCAGACC
>NZ_JBFHDW010000026.1:0-14351 GCF_041584535.1 Actibacterium sp.
GCCCAAGGGAACATCGGGGGGTATCGTGCTGGACCGGATGCAAAAAACGCTTTTCCTCGGGATCAGAACGCGTATAGTCCGGCGCATGATACGGGTTCAGCATATCTCGACTTGCCAGCAGGACGCTTTGCGCGCCCTCTCTCCCCGTGCCCTGCTTCTTCTTAGCTGCCTCTGAGCGTGCCTTCGGCGCGACCGCTCAGGGGTGACCAGCGCCGGGATCAACTCAGCTAAGACCAGAACGAAAGACCAAGACATGACTGACAAGAGCAAACAGGACCGCGTCCTGATTTTCGACACCACTTTGCGGGATGGCGAACAAAGCCCCGGCGCAACCATGAGCCATGCCGAAAAGCTGGAAATCGCGGCGATGCTGGATGAAATGGGCGTCGACATCATCGAGGCCGGTTTCCCCATTGCCTCGGAAGGCGACTTTGAAGCCGTCAGCGACATTGCCAAGCAATCCAAGAACGCCGTGATCTGCGGCCTGTCGCGCGCCAATTTCAAGGATATCGACCGCTGTTTCGAGGCCGTGAAACACGCCGCCCGTCCGCGGATTCACACCTTTATCGGCACCTCGCCGCTGCACCGCGCCATTCCGAACCTCAGCATGGATGACATGGCCGACCTGATCCACGAAACGGTCAGCCACGCCCGCAACCTGACCGACAACGTGCAATGGTCGCCGATGGACGCCACCCGGACCGAGCATGACTATCTGTGCCGGACGGTTGAAATCGCCATCAAGGCCGGTGCGACCACGATCAACATTCCCGACACCGTCGGCTATACCGCCCCGCGCGAAAGCGCCGACCTGATCCGGATGCTGATCGAACGCGTGCCCGGCGCCGACGAGGTGATCTTTGCCACCCATTGTCACAACGACCTTGGCATGGCGACCGCCAACGCCTTGGCCGCGGTCGAGGCCGGTGCCCGCCAGATCGAATGCACAATCAACGGTCTGGGCGAACGCGCCGGTAACACCGCACTGGAAGAGGTGGTGATGGCGCTGAAAGTGCGCAACGACATCATGCCCTACCAGACCGGCGTCGACAGCACCAAGCTGATGGCGATTTCGCGGCGCGTGGCCACCGTGTCGGGCTTCCCGGTGCAATACAACAAGGCCATCGTCGGCAAGAACGCCTTTGCCCATGAAAGCGGCATCCACCAGGACGGCATGCTGAAGAACGCCGAGACCTTCGAGATCATGCGCCCGTCGGATGTCGGCCTGTCGGAAACCAATCTGGTGATGGGCAAACACTCGGGCCGCGCCGCGCTGCGCGCCAAGCTCAAGGATCTGGGCTTTGATCTGGCCGACAATCAGTTGCAGGATGTGTTCGTGCGGTTCAAGGCTTTGGCCGACCGCAAGAAAGAAGTCTATGACGACGATCTGGTCGCCCTGATGCGCGACAGCACCTCGGACGAGGCGAACGGCCGGATTCAGGTGAAATTCCTGCGGGTGATCTGCGGCACCGAAGCGCCGCAATCGGCGGACCTGACCCTGTCCATCGACGGCACCGATCATCAGGTCACCGCCACGGGCGACGGCCCGGTGGATGCGACGTTCAACGCGGTGAAAAAGCTGTTCCCGCATAACGCCCGCCTGCAACTGTATCAGGTGCATGCGGTGACCGAAGGCACCGACGCGCAGGCCACCGTGTCCGTGCGGATGGAGGAAAACGGCCGCATCGTCACCGGTCAGGCCGCAGATACCGACACCGTGGTTGCCTCGGCCAAGGCCTATGTCAACGCGCTGAACCGGCTGCTGGTGCGCCGCTCGAAATCGGCGCCGGGCTCGGACGTCAAGGAAGTATCCTATACCGATCCGGCGGAATAAACCGCCGCTACAATTGCCCTGAACCCGCCTTTCGGCTTGGGTTCAGGGCACCCCTTGCCCCCCCTGAAAACCAATCGCAGATTCGCCGCACCTCTGGCGCGCGCTTGCGTCCTGCGTTGCCGGTTCGGTGGGTCGCAACCCCCGGCCCAGACCTGATATCGTCAAACTACAATTTTTTGGTCAACATCTGGACTTTTACACGACCAATTTATTCGAAAAGTGCAAGCCAGCAAAAACACGCCTGCGCGATATCTTCGCCCCTTACCCTTGCCGGTCCAGCCCTTTATAAAGTGTTCCGACTCTGGAAATGGGCAGAGTCGGCACGGGGTTCAGCAAAGGGTCTAAGCATGGCAGGTTTTGGTGGTTTGTTTTCGTCAGACATGGCGATCGACCTCGGCACCGCGAACACTCTGGTTTACGTCAAGGGCAAAGGCATTGTCCTGAACGAACCCTCTGTGGTTGCCTTTCACGTCAAGGACGGGCGCAAGCAGGTTCTGGCAGTGGGTGAGGACGCCAAGCTGATGCTGGGCCGCACCCCCGGCAGCATCGAAGCCATCCGCCCGATGCGCGAGGGCGTGATCGCCGATTTTGACGTGGCCGAAGAGATGATCAAATACTTCATCCGCAAGGTCCATAAACGCACCACCTTCACCAAACCGAAAATCATCGTCTGCGTGCCGCACGGCGCCACCCCGGTTGAAAAGCGCGCCATTCGCCAGTCGGTCCTGTCCGCCGGCGCCCGCCGCGCCGGGCTGATCGCCGAACCGATTGCCGCTGCGATCGGTGCCGGCATGCCGATCACCGATCCGACCGGTAACATGGTTGTCGATATCGGCGGCGGCACCACCGAAGTCGCGGTTCTCAGCCTTGGCGACATCGTCTATGCGCGCTCGGTCCGCGTTGGCGGCGACCGTATGGATGATGCCGTGATCAACTATTTGCGCCGCCAGCAGAACCTGCTGATCGGCGAGGCCACTGCCGAGCGGATCAAGACCTCGATCGGCACCGCCCGCATGCCCGATGATGGCCGTGGCGCGTCGATGCAGATCCGCGGCCGCGACCTGTTGAACGGCGTGCCGAAGGAAATCGAGATCAATCAGGCCCAGGTGGCCGAAGCTCTGGCCGAACCGGTGCAACAGATTTGCGAGGCGGTGATGGCCGCTCTGGAGACCACCCCGCCCGATCTGGCCGCCGATATCGTCGACCGTGGCGTGATGCTGACCGGTGGCGGCGCGCTGCTGGGCGAACTGGACCTGGCCCTGCGCGAGCAGACCGGGCTGGCGGTTTCGGTCGCGAATGAATCACTGAATTGTGTTGCCCTGGGCACGGGCAAAGCGCTGGAGTATGAAAAACAACTCCGGCATGTCATTGATTACGACAGCTAAGCCGGGGACGCGCCCGCGCCTGAAGAGAGGCCGACGTGGCAAGAGACCGACATAACCAGATCGACTATGTCCGCCCGGTCCGGCGTATCCTGATCGGCGTGGTGGTATTGTTTCTTGTGGGGCTTTTCGTGCTGTGGCGCATCGATAGCCCCCGGGTCGAACGATTCCGCGCCGCGCTGGTCGACCGGGTGGTGCCGTCGTTCAGCTGGGCCTTGCTGCCGGTGGATGGCATCGCCGGGATGATCGAGGACTTTCAGTCCTACACCAATATCTATGCCCAAAATCAGGAACTGCGCCGCGAGCTGCGGCAGATGAAGGCGTGGAAAGAGGCCGCGCTGCAGCTGGAACAGGAAAACGCCAAGCTGCTGGATCTGAACAAAGTGCGGCTGGACCCGCAACTGACCTATGTGACCGGCGTTGTGCTGGCCGACAGCGGCTCGCCGTTCCGGCAATCGGTGCTGCTGAACGTCGGCGCACGTGATGGCATCGTTGACGGCTGGGCGACCACGGACGGGCTGGGTCTGGTCGGGCGGATTTCCGGCGTCGGGCAGAACAGCGCCCGGGTGATCCTGCTGACCGATTCCAACAGCCGGATTCCGGTGACGCTGCAACCGTCGGGCCAGCATGCCATTCTGGCGGGCGACAACAGCCCGGCCCCGGTGATCGAATTTCTTGAGAACCCCGATCTGGTGCGCCCCGGCGACCGGGTGATCTCGTCCGGCGATGGTGGCGTGTTCCCGGCGGGCCTGCTGGTCGGTCAGGTGGCGCTTGGCACCGACCGCCGGATACGGGTGCGCCTGTCCGGCGATTTCGAACGGCTGGAATTCCTGCGGGTGCTGCGCAGCCACCATAGCGAGGTCATCACCGACCCCGGCAGCCTGATCGCGCCGCTGGTCTCGGGGCCGCCGATGCCCGAGGGCATGTCCGCCACCGGGGAGGCCACCCAATGATCGCGCCGATCACCGGGCATCGTTGGCTGTTCCGGCTGATCTTTGTCGGGCTGTGCGCGCTGATCCTGTTCTTTCAGGTGCTGCCGCTGCATACCGCGCCGCCCCGGGTGCCCGGTCCCGATCTGATGCTGTGTCTGGCCTTTGCCTTTGTTCAGCGCCGCCCGGATTTCGTGCCGCTGTTCCTGCTGACCGTGGTGTTCCTGATGGCCGATTTCGTGCTGATGCGCCCGCCCGGCCTGTGGACGGCGCTGGTGCTGCTGGCCAGTGAATTCCTGCGCAATCGCCATATCGGCACCGGCGAAGTGCCCTTCCCCGCTGAATGGCTGCTGACGGCGGCGGCGATCTCGGCGGTGTATACGCTATACGTGCTGGTGCTGGGCCTCAGCGGCGCGGTTTCACCCGCCAAGGGCATGTTGGTGATGCAGGCGGTGTTCAGCATCCTGTGTTACCCGGTGGTGGTCGCCATTGTGCATCTGGGGCTGAAACTGCGCCGACCGTCACCCGGCGACACCGAAGCGGTGGGGAGGCTGAGATGAAGCATTCCCCCAAGGATGTCGAGGAAAGCGCCCGCCGGATTTCACGCCGGGCGCTGTTTCTGGGCGGCGCGCAAATGGCGCTGATGTCGGTGCTGGCGCTGCGGATGCGGTATATGCAGGTCGATCAGGCCGACCAGTTCCGCCTGCTGGCCGAGGAAAACCGGATCAACGTCCGCCTGATCCCGCCGACCCGTGGCCTGATCTTTGACCGCAACGGCGTGGCGATTGCCGAGAACGAACAGAACTATCGCGTGGTTCTGGTGCGCGAAGATGTCGAGGATGTCGATGAATCCCTTGCCGCGATCGCGCGTCTGGTGGCGCTTGGCCCCGACGAGGTCGAGCGCGCCAAAAAGGAAATCATGCGCCGCAGCCCGTTCGTGCCTGTCACCGTGGCGGAACGCCTGAGCTGGGAACAGGTGGCCGAGCTGGCCGTCAACGCTCCGGCCCTGCCCGGCGTCACCCCCGAGGTCGGCCTGTCGCGGCATTACCCGCTGGGGGGCGATTTCGCCCATGTCATCGGCTATGTCGGCCCGGTCAGCGATTACGACCTGTCCAAGCTGGAAAACCCCGACCCGGTGCTGCAAATCCCGCGCTTTCAGATCGGCAAAAGCGGGGTCGAGGTCAAGCTGGAGGAAGACCTGCGCGGCAAGGCGGGCACCAAGCGGATCGAGGTCAACGCCGTGGGCCGGGTGATCCGCGAACTGGACCGCATTCCCGGACAGGAAGGCACCGATATTCAGCTGACCGTCGATGCGGGTCTGCAAAACTTTATGCAGGCGCGGCTGGACGGGCAAAGCGCCGGGTCGGTGGTGATGGATGTGCACAGCGGCGACATTCTGGGCATCGCCTCGGCCCCCGGGTTCGATCCGAACCTATTTGTGCGCGGCATCACTGTCCCCGAATACAAGGCGCTGACCGACAACCCCTATCGACCGCTGGCCAACAAGACCGTGCAAGGCACCTACCCGCCCGGCTCGACCTTCAAGATGGTGACGGCGCTGGCGGCGCTGCGGGATGGCGTGATCGCCCCGGACGAGACCGTCTATTGCCCCGGCTATCTGGAAACCGCCGGTCGCCGGTTCCATTGCTGGAAACGCGGCGGTCATGGCCGGGTCGATCTGAACCGCAGTTTGGAGCAATCCTGCGACGTCTATTATTACGAGGTCGCCCGCCGCGTCGGCATCGATAAGATCTCCGAGATGGCAAACCTGCTGGGTCTGGGCGAACGGCATGACCTGCCGATGTCGGCTGTGGCGGCGGGGCTGACCCCGACAAAGGCGTGGAAGCGCGAGCATCGCAGCGCCGAATGGGTGGTGGGGGATACGCTGAACGCGGCTATCGGTCAGGGGTTCGTTCTGACCTCGCCGCTGCAACTGGCGGTGATGACGGCGCGTCTGGCCAGCGGCACCGCCGTTACGCCACGCCTGATCAAATCGCTGAACGGGGTCGAGCAACCCAGCGGCGGCGGGGCCGAACTGGGCATCAGCCCCGAGCACCTGAAACATGTGCGGCGCGGCATGTTTAACGTCTCAAACAGCCGCCGTGGCACCGCCTATGGCTCGCGGGTGGCGGATGACGCGCTGTTGCTGGCGGGCAAGACCGGCACCAGTCAGGTGCGTAACATCACCGCCGCCGAACGCGCGCGCGGCGTGTTCCGCAACGAAGACCTGCCGTGGAACCGCCGCGACCATGCGTTGTTCGTCTGCTTTGCGCCATTCGATAACCCGCGGATCGCGGTCTCGATCATCGTCGAGCACGGCGGCGGCGGATCATCCACCGCGGCACCGATCGCACGGGACATCGCGCTGAGGGCGCTGCATGACGGCCTGCCGCCGCTCAGCGCCTATCCCGAATACCAGCGCAACCAGATCGACGAGCGCTTCCGCGCGCTGGACCTGCACCAGTTCGACGCCCCTCCGACCGGACGGAGCCGCGCATGAGCTATCTCGAACATAACCTCAAGACCGTGCCCTCGGGCCTGCGAAAGGTGCTGTATGTCAACTGGGCGCTGGTGCTGCTGCTGACAGCGGTGGCCGGGGTCGGGTTCATGATGCTGTATTCGGTCGCCGGCGGGTCGCTCAGCCCCTGGGCCGAGCCACAGATGAAACGCTTTGGCCTTGGCATGGCGGCGATGTTCATTGTGGCCTTCGTGCCGATCTGGTTCTGGCGCAACATGGCGGCGGTGGCCTATCTGGGGTCGCTGCTGTTGCTGATCGCGGTTGAACTGTTCGGCACGGTGGGCATGGGCGCGCAGCGCTGGATCGACCTTGGGTTCATCCTGTTGCAGCCCTCTGAGCTGACCAAGGTCACCGTGGTGATGATTTTGGCCGCCTATTACGACTGGCTGGATATCGGCAAAGTGTCGCGGCCGCTTTATGTCGCGATCCCGCTGGCCTTGATCCTGTTGCCAACGGTGATGGTGCTGAAACAGCCCGATCTGGGCACGGCCTTGTTGCTGATGATGGGCGGCGGGGCGGTGATGTTCGCTGCCGGCGTGCATTGGCTGTATTTCGGCGGCGTGATCGCGGTTGGCGTCGGCGCGGTGTCCGGGGTATTCCTGTCGCGCGGCACGCCGTGGCAGTTCCTGAAGGATTACCAGTATCGCCGGATCGACACGTTTCTGGACCCGGCCTCGGACCCTCTGGGCGCGGGCTATCACATCACCCAGTCGAAAATCGCGTTGGGATCAGGCGGTTGGAGCGGGCGCGGCTTTATGCAAGGCACGCAATCGCGGCTGAACTTTCTACCCGAAAAACATACCGATTTCATCTTCACCACGCTGGCCGAGGAATTCGGCTTTATCGGCGGGTTTTCCCTGCTGGTTCTTTATGCGCTGATCATCATATTCTGCATCAGCTCGGCGATGAAGAACAAGGACCGGTTCTCGTCCCTGCTGATCCTCGGCATTGCGATGACCTTCTTTTTGTTCTTTGCCATCAACATGTTGATGGTGATGGGTCTGGCGCCGGTCGTGGGTGTGCCGCTGCCGCTGGTGTCTTATGGCGGCTCGGCGATGCTGGTGTTGCTGGCGGCGTTCGGGCTGGTGCAAAGCGCCCATATCCACCGGCCGCGCGGCCGCTGATCGCGGATCAGCGCAGGCGCGGCGGGTTGTCGGGGTCCCTGCCGGGAGCCGACGGGCCGGAGGCGGTTTTTGGCGGCTCGGGGATGTCAAAGCGCAGACCGACCCGCGCCAGACGGGCCGCAATCGCCTCGGAGGCGCGGAAGAACGCCACGTCGATCGCCCCGGCCTCGATGCCGCTAAAGGTCAGCGCCTCGCCCGCCGCCTGCGCCAAGGCGCCCTCGGCCCCCGGCAGCGCGTCGATAAAGGCCAGCATATGCCCGCGCTGACCGCCCTCGTAAGTCACGCCGACCAGATAAACCAGCGGCGCCAGCCCGGCGGCGGTGACCAGCTTGGAATCCAGCGCCTGCAACAGGAAATCCGGCACACCGGCGGGCGGCGTGACTTCGACCGGCAGGGCCTCGACCTCGGACGGGCGCTGATCCAGCGTCTGGCACAGCCAGTCCACGGCATCGGACGGGATCAGGATCGACGACACGGCCACGCCAAGGTTCACGCCCAGCCCGATGCCCTGCCCCTGCAACAGATTGGCGATCAGCCGCCCCGACAGCGCCGCATAGGGCGCGACATCACCGACGAATTCGGCCAGCCGTTCCTCGCGGTCAAAGACCAGCACGAACGCGCCGCCTTCAAGGTCGAACGTCCGCGGTGTCACGTTGTCGCCGTCGGGCTCGGATTCGAGCAACAGGAACAATTCGCTATCCGCCAGCCGCTCGAAAAACTTCAGGCGCGCCGCGTCATCATGAGGCGCAGTCTCCATCGCCTGATGCGCAACGTCCAGCCGGGTCAGATCAGCCATGTATCACCTCTTGCACGCGGGTTCGCAACTGCGGCAGCAATTCAGAGTCGAACCACGGGTTTTTCCTCAGCCATGCCGTATTGCGCCACGACGGATGGGGCAAGGGAAAGACGAGCGGCGCATGATCGCGCCAGCCTGCAACGGTGCGTGTCACGCCGCCATTAGCCGCCGGTCCCAGATGGTATTTCTGCGCATATCCCCCGATCAGCAAGATCAGGTCGAACCCGCCCATCGCCGTCATGATCCGGTCGTGCCACGTGGCGCGGCACAGTGGCGGAGGCGGCAGATCGGCGCCCTTGGCATCATAGCCCGGAAAGCAGAACGCCATCGGCAAAGCCGCGACTATGCTGCGGTCATAGAACTGGTCCGCCGAGACCCCCATCCACGCCCGCAAACGATCACCTGACTGATCGAAAAACGGCTTGCCCACCTCATGCACCCGTATCCCCGGCGCCTGACCGGCGACCAGTATCCGCGCGCCCTGATCGAACCAGACCACCGGATTCGGACGATGCCCCGTCGCCGTGGCGGCAAAGCGGGTCTCGCATAACCGGCACCCAGACAGCGCCGTCTTGATCTGTTCCAGAGTCTCGGACATGGCATATGTCTAGGCCAGAACCGGAGTTTTGCCAATGTTTGCGCCGAAGACGCGTGCAACGCGGTCGTAGAATGGTTGCTCCACGTTCAGACATGTTTTATCCCAGCTACAGCGCATTATGGGGAGCAGGGCATGTATCGCGTCTGGAATTTCGTCACAAATTACTCACTGCTGCTGATAGCAGGCGCCCTGTTGGCGTTGGTCTGGGCAAATATCGACCCGCATTCCTATCACGATTTCGTCGATTTCGTGATTATTGACGACTTTATCGTCGGCCACGCGCATGAGGTGAACGGCGAGATTCACCGCACCCTGACCCTGCATTACCTCGTCAATGACGTGCTGATGGCGCTGTTCTTTGCCATCGCCGCGAAAGAGGTCTGGGAGGCCGTGATCCTGCAGAACGGTTCGTTGCGCGGCAAGAAGGCGGCGACGCCGCTGTTTGCGACGCTGGGCGGGATGCTGGGGCCGATCTGTGTCTATCTGGGTCTGGCGGCCATTCTGGGCTCGACCACCTTTGACGCTGTCAGCCGTGGCTGGGCCATTCCGACCGCGACCGATATCGCGTTTTCCTACCTTGTCGGCCGGATCGTGTTCGGGGCCGGCCACCCGGCGGTGCGGTTCCTGCTGTTGCTGGCCATCGCCGATGACGCCGGTGGCCTGATCATTCTGGCGATCTTCTATCCGACCGGGGAAATGGCGATGGAGTGGCTGGGCTTCTCGATGCTTGTGGCGCTGGCGGTGTTCGTGCTGTTCAACTGGCTGCCCCGGATGATGGATCGCGGCGACCAGTTGCGGCAGAAATCGACCTGGGTGCGCACCAAGCTCAGCTTCTGGCCCTACCTGATTGCCGCCTGCCTCAGCTGGTATGGCTTTCAGGAATCCGGCCTGCACCCGGCGCTGGGTCTGCTACCGATCGTGCCGACCATCCCGCATGCCGACCGCGCGTTCGGGATCTTTTCTGAGGCCGAGCAATACCTGACCGACCTGTTGAACCAGATCGAGCACGGGCTGAAATTGCCGGTCGAGGTGATCCTGTTCTTCTTTGGCCTGCTGAATGCCGGGGTCGAATTTTCGTCCATCGGGTCGCCGACATGGCTGGTTCTGGCCGGCCTGCTGATCGGCAAACCGCTGGGCGTGACGATCTTTGGTTATGTCGCCGCCTATCCTCTGAAACTGGGTCTGCCTGCCGGGATGCGAACGGTCGATCTGTTCGTGATCGGCTGTGTCGCCGCCATCGGCTTTACCGTGGCGCTGTTCGTGGCCTCGGTCGCGTTTGACGGCAGCGTGCATCTGGAAACGATCAACGTGCAGGATGCGGCGAAAATGGGGGCCTTGTTCAGCTTTGGCGCGGCGATTGTGTCGATCGTTGTGGGCAAATTGCTGCGGGTCGAGAAACAACACAGCTAAGGCCAAGGCCGTGAATGACCGAACGCCGCCCGCTTTGGGCGGCGTTTGCCTTTTCTTTGACGCATTTCCGCAACCTCACATGGAAACTCCGGCACCTATCGGACATAATGCCGCCCAATTACCCCGGTATTGTCCCAGATGCGGCAACATAAGCCGTGATCTCCACCGGGGCAGTGGGGGACCTTGGATTGGGCAGTATCGGGGCGTGTGAATGATTGAATTCACCGAAGTCAGTAAGTCCTTTTGGACCGGGAAACAGCGCAAGGTGATCCTTGAGCGCGTGTCTTTCCGAGTTGTGCCCGGCCGCTCGATGGGCGTTCTGGCCCCCAATGGCACTGGCAAGACCACCCTGATCAACATGATGGCCGGTCTGGAAAAACCCGATGAGGGCAAGATCGTCCGCACCAGCCGGATTTCATTCCCGCTTGGGTTCATGGGCGGCGTCATCGGCCGCCATTCCGGCACCGAGAACGCCCGTTATATCGCCCGGCTGTATGGTCTGGACCCCGACTATGTCGAGGCCTTCGCCCGCTGGATGGCAGATATCGAGGAATATTTCGACATGCCTGTTGGCACCTACAGCCAAGGCATGCGCGCACGGTTCAGTTTCTCGCTGATGCTGGCGCTGGATTTCGACATTTATCTGATCGACGAGGGTATGCCCTCGACAACTGACGTTGCTTTCAATCGCCGGGCCGGCTCAATTTTGCGTCAGCGACTTGAAAATGCCACTGTGGTAGTGGTTTCTCATCAGGCGGCCACTCTGGAAAAATTCTGTCAGACCGCCGCAGTCCTGTCTCATGGACAGCTGCATATGTTCGACACGCTGGAAGAAGCAAAGAGGCTCTATGACTACCAAACCCAGAGCTAAGAAATTTCGCATCCGGCGCAGCGGACCCTTGGGGTATGGGCGCCCGCGGACGCCCGGCGCGCCACCTCAGGCCCGCCCGGTCGAGGACGGCTTTGGATCGCGCCCGATGCCCACGGCGGCCGCTGCAGCCGCCGCCCCCCGTGCCGCTGCCCCTGCGGCCGCTCAGGCCCCTGTTCAGCGCGCCTATGCCCCGGCACAGCCCCCAGCCCCCGCACCCCAGCGTCAGGTCGGACAGGATCTGGCCGAGATCCGCAAAGAAGGTCTGACCGGCCGGCAATTGCGCATGGCGCGGCGCGTGGCGCAAAAGCATGGCCTTGCGCCGACCTCGGATTTCGATGCGGTGCGGCTGCTGCGCAAGAACGGGATCGACCCGTTCCAGCGCTCCAGCATGTTGGAACTGGTGTCGGAAGACAGCCACCAGCTGCAACCGCAAAGCCGCCACGTGCAATTGCCGCAAACCGTGCCGCAACAGCGCAACACCCTGCCCAGCGCCGAGGTGCTGCAACCCGACCCCATCGCCCATGTCCTGCGGATGCAGCAAGACATCGCCCGCCGCCGCCGCCGTAAATTCGCCCTGCTGATGAGCCGCCTTGCGGTGTTCGTGCTGCTGCCGACCTTTATCGCGGGCTATTACTATTTCGTCGTCGCCACGCCGATGTTCGCCACCAAGTCGGAATTCGTCATCCAGCAGGCCGAAAGCCAGATGGCTGGCGGTCTGGGCAGCATGTTCGCTGGCACCGGGCTGGCGGTGCAGCAGGATTCAATCGCGGTGCAAAGCTATCTGCAATCGCGCGACGCGATGCAGCGGCTGGATGCCGATCTTGGTTACCGCGCCCATTTCAGCAACCCGGCCATCGACCCGATTCAACGGCTGGACGGCGGGTCCAGCGGCGAAAGCGCCTATAAGCTGTTCAAGCGCAACGTCAAAATCGGCTATGACCCCAGCGAGGGCATCCTGAAGATGGAGATCATCGCCGCCGACCCGCAAACCTCGGCCGCGTTCTCGCAAGCCCTGATTTCCTATGCCGAAGAACGGGTCGACAGCCTGACCCAGCGCCTGCGCGAAGACCAGATGTCGGGCGCCCGCGCCAGCTATGCCGATGCGGAACGCAAGGTCACTGACGCCCAGACCCGGGTGCTGGAATTGCAGGAACGTCTGGGCGTGCTGGACCCGGTCTCGGAAACCAGCGCCCTGATGAACCAGATCAACAATTTCGAGATCCAGCTTCAGGAAAAGCGCCTGCAACTGCAACAATTGCTGGACAACACCAGCCCCAACCAAGCGCGGGTCGATGGCGTGCGCGGCGATATCCAGCGGCTTCAGACGCTGATCGCCCAACTGCGGTCCTCGATGACCGAAAGCACGGTGGGATCGGATTCACTGGCCCGGGTCTCGGCCGAGCTGCGCATCGCCGAGGCCGATCTGACCAACCGGCAATTGCTGCTGCAACAAGCGCTGCAACAGCTTGAAACCGCCCGGATCGAGGCCAACCGTCAGGTGCGCTATCTGTCGCTGGGCGTCAGCCCCGTCGCCCCGGACGAGGCCACCTATCCCCGCGCCTTTGAAAACACCGTGCTGGCCTTCCTGATCTTTGGTGGCATATATCTGATGATATCCATGACCGCCTCTATTCTCAGGGAACAGGTGACAGCCTAATGAAAGACGTGAAGATCGGCGGCCTGACCGTCAGCAACGACCGCCCGCTGACGGTGATCGCCGGCCCTTGCCAGCTGGAAACGCTGGACCACGCGATGATGATCGCCACCCGCATGCAAGAGGCCTGCGCGGCCAGCGGCGCGCAATTCATCTTCAAGGCCAGCTTCGACAAGGCCAACCGCACGTCGCTGGGCGGCAAGCGCGGCGTCGGCATGACCCAGGGGCTGGAGATTCTGGGCGCGGTCAAAGCCGCCCTGAACGTGCCGGTGCTGACCGACATCCACGAGGCCAGCCAGTGCAAGCCGGTGGCCGAGGTGGTCGATGTGCTGCAAATCCCCGCCTTCCTGTGCCGCCAGACCGACCTGTTGCTGGCCGCAGGCGAAACCGGCGCGGTCATCAATATCAAGAAGGGTCAGTTTCTGGCGCCATGGGACATGGCCAATGTCGTGCCCAAGGTCGAATCAACCGGCAACGACCGCATCCTGCTGACTGAACGTGGCACCAGCTTTGGCTATAATACCCTTGTTGCCGACATGCGCGGCCTGCCGACGATGATGCGCACCGGCTATCCGGTGATCATGGACGCCACCCACTCGGTGCAACAACCGGGCGGTCAGGGCGGCTCAAGCGGCGGCCAGCGCGAATTCGCCCCGGTCATGGCGCGCTGCGCGGTCTCTTTGGGAATCGCCGGTGTTTTCATTGAAACCCACGAGGCCCCGGACACCGCGCCCTCGGACGGGCCGAACATGATCCCGCTTGACCAAATGCCCGCATTGCTGACATCGCTGATGGCATTCGACCGTTTGGCCAAGGCCGATCCGATCCGGGTTTGACCTGACAGCAGGGGGCAGCAAATGAGTTGCCTCAATCTGCATTTTTTCTCGAAATTGGGCTTGAAGCGATGCCAAGTCTGGCGTAATCAACGCGCCACTGTTGGGGTGTAGCCAAGTGGTAAGGCATCGGTTTTTGGTACCGTGTATCGTAGGTTCGAATCCTACCACCCCAGCCATTCTCTCGATGATCTCGTAAGGCACGCGGTTCTTGGACTTAGATCCGAAGGGCGGTTTGCGATTGCCCCAAGGGGTGCCCCGTTCGGCTATTGGTTCCGTCCATAGCTCGCGCGCAAATGGGATTGGTCAGCAGCACGATCCTTCGCCACCGAATATCCCATAACTGCATCTCCCGTTCCCCTTCACCCCCCTTTCCACGACTGTATTTTTCTGAGAACTAAC
>NZ_JBFHDW010000027.1:0-14188 GCF_041584535.1 Actibacterium sp.
AACGCCCCGGTGGGCGAGGGCGGCGAATGCGAGAAACAGCGCTATACCGAGACCCTGCCGAATGGCGTCACGCATAGCATTCTTGACATCGGCAACCGTGGCTTTGCCGACAATACCGAGGTGTTCGCGGTCCCCGAGGGGCATTATTTCTTTATGGGCGACAACCGCGACAACAGTCAGGACAGCCGCTTTGCGCTGGTCAGCGGCGGTGTTGGCTATCTGCCTGCCGACTATCTGATCGGTCGCGCCGACCGGATCATGTTCTCGTCGGCGGGGCGGTCGCTGTTCTATTTCTGGACATGGCGTCCTGATCGGTTCCTCAAGGCGGTCGAGTGAAACTGTCCAAGGAACTCTCGGCGTTTTGCGCGCGGCTGGGGCACGACTTCGAGCGGCCCGAGCTGTTGATGCGCGCGGTCACGCATAGCTCAATCTCGTCCACCACGCGGCCTGACAATCAGCGGCTGGAATTTCTGGGTGACCGGGTTCTGGGGCTGGTGATGGCCGAGGCGCTGTTGGCGGCTGACAAGCAAGCCAGCGAAGGTCAGGTCGCGCCCCGGTTCAACGCCCTGGTGCGCAAGGAAACCTGCGCCGAAGTCGCGCAAGAGATTGATCTGGGCGCGGTTCTGCGGTTGGGTCGGTCCGAGATGCTGTCGGGCGGACGCCGGAAACAGGCGCTGCTGGGCGATGGGCTTGAGGCGGTTCTGGCGGCGGTCTATCTGGATGCCGGGTTCGACGTGGCGCGCGGCTTGGTGCTGCGGCTGTGGGGCGACCGGATCCATTCGGTCGAGGCCGACGCCCGCGACCCGAAAACCGCGCTTCAGGAATGGGCGCAGGGCCGGGGGCAGCAACCGCCCTCGTATATCGAACTGGCGCGCTCGGGGCCGGATCATGCCCCGGAATTCACAATCGCAGCCCGTCTGCAAACCGGTGAACAGGCCATTGCCCGCGCCGGATCGAAACGTAAGGCCGAACAGGCCGCAGCTCAGGCGCTGATTGACAAACTGGAGGCCGGAAATGGCTGAGACTCGTGCGGGCTTTGTCGCCCTGATCGGCGAACCCAATGCCGGGAAATCGACCCTGCTGAACCGGATGGTCGGGGCCAAGGTGTCGATCGTGACGCATAAGGTCCAGACCACGCGCGCCCGTATTCGCGGTGTCTGCATGCGTGGCGACTCGCAGATTGTTTTCGTCGATACGCCGGGCCTGTTCCGCCCGCGCCGCCGTCTGGACCGCGCCATGGTGGCGGCGGCTTGGGGCGGGGCTGCGGATGCCGAAATCGTGGTGCTGCTGATCGAGGCACATCGCGGCATGACTGACGGCGTGACCGCCATTCTGGACACCCTACGCGAGCGGATCACCCCGGATCAGATCGTGGCTCTGGCGATCAACAAGATCGACCGGGTCAAGGCCGAAGACCTGCTGGCCCTGTCTCAGCGCATGAACGAAGCCTATCCGTTCGCCAAGACCTTCATGATCTCGGCCGAGCGCGGTCACGGCGTCGAAGCCTTGCGCGATTGGCTGGCCGAAACTGTTCCGGCCGGGCCGTGGCTGTACCCCGAGGACCAGATCGCCGATCTGCCGATGCGGATGATCGCGGCCGAGATGACCCGCGAAAAGCTGACGCTGCGGCTGCATCAGGAATTGCCCTATCAACTGACCGTCGAGACCGAGAAATGGGAAGACCGCAAGGATGGCTCGACCCGGATCGATCAGGTAATTTATGTGATCCGCGATGGCCACAAAGGCATTCTGCTGGGCCATAAGGGCGAGACGATCAAATCCGTCTCGAAAGCCGCGCGCGAGGAGCTGGAAGAATTCCTTGGCCGCCGGGTGCACCTGTTCCTGCAGGTCAAAGTGCGGCCGAACTGGCTGGAAGATTCCGAGCGCTATTCCGAGATGGGGCTGGATTTCAAAGATGGCAATGAATGACGCCGGACGCCGGGGCCGCGTGATCTGGCAGGCCGTGCCGTGCCACGGCTGACCTCGGATTTCTGGGTTCAGGCCTATCTGACCCGGCTGCGGCTGGCGGATATTCCGGCCTTTGTCACCGCAAAGGGTGACGCCACTGCCGGAGCGGTTCTGGTCAAGCTGAACACGCTGGATGGGCAGGCCAGGCTGTGGCAGCGCAGTTTCGATCTGATGACCGGCGCGCGGCAATGGGTGGTTCTGGCCGAGGGCGACGAGGC
Source organism: Actibacterium sp. (assembly GCF_041584535.1). Classification (GTDB taxonomy): domain Bacteria; phylum Pseudomonadota; class Alphaproteobacteria; order Rhodobacterales; family Rhodobacteraceae; genus Actibacterium_D. The sequence goes on from NZ_JBFHDW010000027.1 coordinate 2,187, forward strand.
GGGGGTCGATGCCTCGATCGCCAAGCAACGCAGCTTTGATCCCGACCTCTGGGTGATCGAGGTCGAGGACCGCGCCGGGCGGCACCTACTGGACGAGCCGGGACTTTCGTGACTTTCTGGCCTCCGGCGGGAGTATGTGCGCCAAGAAAAAGGGGGCCGGGATGGAATGGCGTGATCAGGGGGCTTTGCTGGCGGTGCGCAAGCATGGCGAGACCTCGGCGATCATCGAGGTGTTCACGCCGCAGCATGGCCGGCATCTGGGCGTGGTGCGCGGCGGGGTCAGCCGCAAGGTGGCGCCGATCCTGCAACCGGGCGCGCAGCTGGACCTGACGTGGCGGGCGCGGCTGGACGATCATCTGGGCACATTCACCGTTGAACCGGTGCGCGGGCGCGCCGCGCAGGTGATGTCGGACCGGCTGGCATTGGCGGGGCTGAATGCGGTGACGGCGCTGTTGTCTTTTGCGTTGCCCGAGCGCGAGCCGCATCCGGGCCTGTATCAGCGCTCGCAAACCATGCTGGATTTGTTGGAGCATGCCGATGCGTGGCCGCTGGCCTATCTGCGCTGGGAAATGGCGTTGCTTGAGGATTTGGGGTTTGGGCTGGACCTGAGCCGCTGTGCGGTGACCGGCAGCCGCGACGATCTGGCCTATGTCTCGCCCCGCACCGGGCGCGCGGTCAGTGCCGAGGCCGCAGGGGAATGGGCCGACCGCCTGCTGCCTTTGCCGCCGTGCCTGTTGGGGCAGGGGCCGGTGGTGGCCGAGGAAATTGTGGACGGGCTGACCACGACCGGGCATTTTTTGAAACATTGGCTGGCGCCGGCGTTGGGGGATCGGCCCTTGCCCGAGGCGCGGGCGCGGCTGGTGGATTTGCTGGCCCGCCAGAGGGAGGATTGACGATGAAAACCTATGCCGAGTTGCGTGAAATGGCCGTGGCCCGCAAGGGCGAGGACGGGTTGGAGGCAGTGATGCCGGTGCCGCCCGCGATCCGGATGGCGGACCAAAGCGATGACCGCATTCTGGCCGATTTCACCAAGCGGGTGTTTCAGGCCGGGTTCAACTGGACCGTGATCGAGAATAAATGGCCGGGGTTCGAAGAGGCGTTCCACGGCTTTGACATTGGTCGCAACGCGATGATGTCGGACGAGGATCTGGACGCGCATCTGCGCGACACCCGGATCGTGCGCAATGCGCAAAAGATCCTGACCGTGCGCGACAATGTGGTGTTCCTGTCGGATTTGGCGCGCGAGCATGGCTCGGCGGCGGCCTGTTTGGGCAACTGGCCGCTGGAGGATACGATCGGCCTGTTCGCGCTGTTGAAAGCCCGCGGTGCGCGGCTGGGCGGGGTGACCGGGCAATATGCGTTGCGGTCACTGGGATTGGAGAATTTCATCCTGACCAAATCGGTGGTCGCGGCGCTGAACATGGCCGGGGTGATCGACGGCGCGGCCACATCGAAATCGGCGCAGGCCAAGGTGCAGGCCGCGTTCAATCAATGGGCCGCCGAAAGCGGGGAAAGCCACGCGCGGATCAGCCGGATGCTGGCGGCGGCAGTGCCGGACTAACCTTCCGAGGCAAGGAACCGGGCCGAGCGCAGAACCGCCTCGTGCGCGGGGGTAAAGCTGATGCCCAGATCGGCTTGCGCGGCGCCGTTGGTCAGGGTCGGGTGCCAGCCCAGCCACTTGGTCGTCTGCTTGATCTGACGATCGAACAGCCCCAGCAGCCGGATCAGCCAGTTCGGGGCGACCTTGGTGGCAACGCCGCGTTCGGGGAATTCGGCGGCCAGCGATGCACCCAGATCGGCCATTGTCTCGAACGAGGCAGCGGCGACATAGCGTTTGCCAATGGTTTCGGGCCGCGACAGGGCGCGGACATGCATCTGCGAGACGTTTTCGATATCGACATACGGCAGCGACATGTCCGGCAGCATCGGGTCTTTGCCCGAGAACAGCCGTTTCACCACATTGATCGAGGTGCCGTAATGGCCATCCATCGGGGTGCCGCAGACCATGCCGGGATTGATGACGGTCAGTTGCATCTCGGGGCGCTGGGCGACGAAATCCCAGGCGGCGCGCTCGGCAAAGATTTTCGAGCGGGTATAGGCCGAACAGGTCGCGGCATCGGGGTTGGAAAAGTCGGTTTCGCTGATCGGATCAGAGGTGGCGCCATGCATGACGCTTTCCATCGAGGCGGTCAGCACCACGCGGGTGACTCCGGCCTTTTGCGCGGCTGTCAGGGCGCGCAGTGTGCCGTCCACCGCCGGTTTGATCACCACCGATTCATCCTTGGGCGTGCCAAGCGGAAACGGCGAGGCCGTGTGGATCACCGCATCGACGCCTGCCATGGCCGCGTCCCAACCGTCATCCGAGGTCAGGTCGAGCTTGGTAAAGCTTAGCCGGTCGATTGCCGCCGGGTCGGTCAGTTTGGGGGTGATGGCGCGGCGCACCTCATCCGCGCGGGCCAGTGAGCGTAACGAGCCTTTGACCGTATAGCCGTCTTCAAGCAGATCAAACGCGATGCGCTTGGCGACGAAACCAGAAATGCCGGTAAGAAGAACGGTGGTCATCGGACGCCTTTCTGAACTGATCTGTTTAGATGAAGTGGACCTCGGCACCGGGTTTGCAAGGGGATTTTCCCTGCCGCCACGAAAAAGGCCCGCCGATCCTGCGGCGGGCCTAATAGGTGGTCTGGGACCGGCGGATCAGCCCAGCAGACGGCGGGCGATGACCTGAGCCTGAATTTCGGCGGCGCCTTCAAAGATGTTCAGAATGCGGGCATCGCACAGGATGCGGCTGATCTGATACTCCAGCGCAAAGCCGTTGCCGCCGTGGATTTGCAGCGCGTTATCGGCGTTGGCCCATGCGACGCGGGCGCCCAGAAGTTTGGCCATACCGGCCTCAAGATCGCAGCGGCGGTCGTGGTCTTTTTCCCAAGCCGAGAAATAGGTTAGCTGACGGGAGATCATGATTTCAACCGCCATCATCGCCAGCTTGCCCGATACGCGCGGGAAGTTGATCAGCGCCTTGCCGAACTGCTTGCGGTCCTCGGCATATTGCATCCCGACCTCAAGCGCGTTCTGAGCGACGCCAATGGCGCGGGCGGCGGTTTGAATGCGCGCGGCTTCGAAGGTTTTCATCAGCTGCTTAAAGCCCTGACCTTCGACCCCGCCAAGCAGGTTCTCGCCCTTGACCTTGAAGCCGTCAAAGCCCAGCTCGTATTCCTTCATGCCGCGATAGCCCAGAACCTCGATCTCGCCGCCGGTCATGCCGGGGGTCGGGAAGGGTTCGTCGACGGTGCCGGGGGTTTTCTCGGCCAGAAACATCGACAGGCCGCGGTGATCGCTGGTGTTGGGATCGGTGCGGGCCAGCAGCGTCATCACATGGGTGCGCGCGGCATGGGTGATCCATGTCTTGTTGCCGGTGACGACATAGTCGCCGTTCTCGTCCTTGACGGCGCGGGTGCGCAGGCTGCCAAGGTCCGAGCCGGTGTTGGGTTCGGTGAACACGGCGGTCGGCAGGATCTCGGCCGAGGCCAGTTTCGGCAGCCAGTTTTCCTTTTGCTCGTCGGTGCCGCCAGCCAGAATCAGCTCGGCCGCGATTTCCGAGCGGGTGCCAAGCGAGCCAACGCCGATATAGCCGCGCGACAGTTCCTCGGACACCACCACCATCGACGCCTTGGACAGGCCCAGACCGCCGAATTCCTCGGGGATGGTCAGGCCGAACACGCCCATTTCGCCCAGTTCCTCGATGATTTCCATCGGGATCAGTTCGTCCTTGAGGTGCCATTCGTGGGCGTTCGGCACCACGCGGTCATCAGCATAGCGGCGGAACTGTTCGCGGATCATTTCCAGATCTTCGTCCAGACCCGTCGCGCCAAAGGTGGCGTGACCGGCGTTGTCGCGCATCAGGGCGACAAGGCGGGTGCGGGCGGTTTCGGTGTTGCCGCTGGTGATCAGGGTCATCACCTCGGGCACCGTCATCATCGCGCCGATGTCTTGCGGGGCAAGGCCCATGTCCAGCGGCCGGGCGATCTCGTTCTGGCTCATGTGGATGCCGCCCTGAATCTGCCACAGGTATTCGCCAAAGGCGATCTGGTGGATCAGTTGCTCCATCTCACCGAATTTGCCATCGGCTTTGATGCGCTCGGCCCAGTTCTGCATCTGGCGCAGCGATTCAACATAGGTGGCCAGCCACGACAGAGAATGCGCCGCATATTGGTGCTGTTCCAGCGCGTCAGCCGAAACGCGGCCATCAACCGAGACCATTTCGCGCACGTTGGCGGTGGCTTTTTCAAGCAGAGCTTCGACCGGGGCAATCGCCGCGCCGGTGAGCGTCAGAAGATCGGGCAAAATGGCCTGTTTGGACATGAGTCGGCTCCTTTTTTAGCAGTCCGGCACGGAATAGGGTCTTTGCAGGTGCAGCGCAACAAAAATACAACGCGCATATGGATTTTGAAGGAATATGTCCCAAATGGCATCTGGCCGCCGAAAGACTGCTCGATCCATGGGCATAGCATTCCCTGAAACGCAAAACGCCCCGGCGATGAACCGGGGCGCTTTGGCTTGGAATGACCAAGGCGTTAGCCGATTGCGGCGGCTTTCACGTCTTCGTCGATATAGGGCACATACTGGGCAAAGTTCTCGGCGAACATGTTGACCAGTTTCTGCGCTTGCGCGTCATAGGCATCCTTGTCGGCCCAGGTCTGGCGCGGTTCCAGCAGGGCGCTGTCGACACCGTTCAGGGCAACCGGAACCTCGAAGCCAAAGTTCGCGTCTTTGCGGAATTCGGCGTCGTTCAGCGACCCGTCCAGAGCGGCGGTCAGCAGGGCGCGGGTGGCCTTGATCGGCATCCGCGAACCGGTGCCATAGGCGCCGCCGGTCCAGCCGGTGTTCACCAGCCAGCAGGTCGCGCCGTGCTTGGCGATCTTGTCGCGCAGCAGGTTGCCATAAGCTTCGGGACGACGCGGCATGAACGGTGCGCCAAAGCAGGTCGAGAAGGTCGGCTCGGGCTCGGTCACGCCTTTTTCGGTGCCGGCCACCTTGGAGGTAAAGCCCGAAAGGAAGTGATACATCGCCTGTGCCGGGGTCAGACGCGCGATCGGCGGCAGAACGCCGTAAGCATCGCAGGTCAGCATGATGATGTTCTTCGGATGGCCACCCAGCGCGGTGTCCGAGGCGTTCGAGATATACTCCAGCGGATAGGCGCAACGCATGTTGGCGGTCAGGCTGTCGTCTTCGAAATCCAGTTCCTTGGTTTCTTCGTCGAACACCATGTTTTCGATCACTGTCGCGAACTTGGTGGTGGTGGCGAAGATTTCCGGCTCGGCTTCGGCGCTGAGGCTGATGGTCTTGGCATAACAGCCACCTTCAAAGTTGAAGGTGCCCTTGTCCGACCAGCCATGTTCGTCGTCACCGATCAGGGTGCGCGACGGGTCGGCCGACAGGGTGGTCTTGCCGGTGCCCGACAGGCCAAAGAACACGGCGGTGTCGACAGGGTTGCCGATCGCGTGGTTGGCCGAACAATGCATCGCCATCACGCCTTTGCCCGGCAGGATATAGTTCAGCAGGGTAAAGACCGATTTCTTGTTCTCGCCCGCGTATTCGGTGTTGCCGATCAGGATCAGCTTCTTGTCGAAGTTCAGGGCGATCACCGTTTCGCTGCGGCAACCGTGGCGTTCGGGGTCGGCCTTGAAGGTCGGGCAGTTGATGATGGTGAACTCGGGGACAAAGCTGTTCAACTCGTCACGCGACGGACGGCGCAGCAGGTGGCGGATGAACAGGCCATGCCAGGCCAGTTCGGCCACGACGCGCACGTCAAGGCGATGTTCGGGGTCGGCGCCGCCGTAAAGATCCTGAACGAAATAGTCGCGGCCTTTCATATGCTCCAGCATATCGGCGTGCAGACGATCGAACGCGTCCGGGTCCATCGGCTTGTTGTTTTCCCACCAGATCGAATCTTCGACCGACGGCGTGCGAACAACGAATTTATCCTTGGGCGAACGGCCGGTATGTTCGCCGGTCTCGACCAGCAGAGCCCCGCCATTGCCCAGCGTCCCCTCATCGCGCTTCAGCGCTTCTTCGACCAGTGCGGGCTCCATGAGGTTGTAATAAACCTGGCCCAGCCCGGTGATGCCTTGATCCTCAAGCCGCTGATTGGGGTTCACCCGTCCAGTTGACATATGCTTGCTCCTGACGCCGTCCGCCTCTGGGCGGTCCGATTGATCCATGAGATGGCAGCGCTGGCTGCCGCGGCCGCACGCGATGAAACGAAAAGGGTGCGGGTGCGCTCGTATATCACGCTCATTTCCAGAGGGAACAGCTAGTGGGCAAAGGTTAGCGCAAACTGGCCAAGGTTAGCGCAACCGAAAAGCCGGCCCACCGCAAAAGTGGTGCATATTAGCAATGTGTAACCTTTTTTCGGGTCTGCTGGGGCAAGGGTAGCCAGGTGATTCGCAGTTAAGAGTTGATTCCGAAGGGCGAAAAGGGAAAAATGTGGCAAAAAACAGGCACAGAGCAGCACAAAGGTAAAACCACAATGTCACGGATTGCGCTCGTTGATGACGACAGGAATATCCTGACTTCGGTTTCCATGACCCTTGAGGCAGAGGGTTTCGAGGTCGAAACGTATAATGACGGTCAGTCGGCGTTGGACGCGTTCAACAAACGCCTCCCCGATATGGCCGTTCTGGACATCAAGATGCCGCGGATGGACGGCATGGATCTGCTGCAACGCTTGCGGCAAAAGACCACGATGCCGGTCATTTTCCTGACCTCGAAAGATGATGAGATTGACGAGGTTCTCGGTCTGCGCATGGGCGCGGATGACTATGTGAAAAAGCCGTTTTCTCAACGGCTTCTGGTCGAACGCATCCGGGCGCTGCTGCGCCGGCAAGAGGCGATTTCCTCGGATGCGACCGAAGAACCCGAAGAAAGCAAGGTGATGGTCCGCGGCGAACTGTCGATGGACCCGCTGCGCCATGCCGTGACGTGGAAGGGCAGCGACGTGTCCCTGACCGTGACGGAATTCCTGTTGTTGCAAGCCCTTGCCCAGCGTCCCGGCTTTGTCAAAAGCCGCGATCAGCTGATGGATGTCGCCTATGACGATCAGGTCTATGTCGATGACCGCACCATCGACAGCCACATCAAGCGCCTGCGCAAGAAGATGCGCCAGTCGGACCCGGACTTTGCCGCGATCGAGACGCTGTACGGGATCGGCTATCGCTATAACGAAGAATAAAACCGGCACCGACGCACGCCCAGGGGGTGATTTTGCGCGATACCAAAGCATCAGGGGACGGAATGGTCCTGATCGGCGAAGACTGGGTTGCCCCTGCAACGGGCGACACAGAAATTCGTGCGCGCCGTCGTAAGCGCGGGTTCGTGTCGTTGAAACGGTCACCGCTGGCCCGCAAGATCATCGTGTTCAACCTGCTGGGGCTGATCGTGCTGGTGGCGGGAGTTCTGTATCTGAACCCCGGCCGCGACAGTCTGGTGCAACAGCGCGAACATGCCTTCGCCACTCAGGCCAGCCTGATCGCCGATGTGTTCGAGGTGCAATTGCCCGCGAATGGTCCGGTCAGCCTGATAGCAGGCGACGGCATCAACGCGGCTGAAACGCTGGCGGCGCTGGATATTGCCTCGGGCGTCGAAGTGTTCGTTTTTGACAAGAACAGCGCGCTTGTGGCCTCGACGGTCGGCCTGTCGCGCCAGCCCGCGCCGATGCCCGAAGGCGGGTTGACGGTCATCACCGATATTCTGAATTTCCTCTGGGATGGCATGTCGGCGCTGATGCATCAGGGCAATCGCTCGACCGGCGATCCGGACCCGGCGATCCTTGCCCGCAGCATGGTGGCCACTGCCGCGTCGGGGCAAAGCGCCTCGCAAACCACGATTGACCGCGATGGCAATACGATTTTCACCGTCTCGACCCCGATCAGCCGCGGCGATCAGGTGTTCGGCGCGGTGGTTCTGACCTCGGTCGCGGGCGAGATCGACGTGCTGATCCGCTCGGAACGGGAACAGGTGCTGCGCATTTTCGTGCTGGCCAGTCTGGTGTCGATCGGCCTGTCGCTGTTGCTGGCCAATACCTTTGCGAACCCGCTGGCCGATCTGGCCGCCGCCGCCGAGATCGGCCGCGACAAGAACGCCCGCAAGATCAGCCCAAACCGGGTGCGCATCCCAGATCTGACCGCCCGCCCCGACGAAATCGGGCGCCTGTCCGGCGCGCTGCGCGGGATGCTGGCGGCGCTGTATGACCGGATTGATGCCAACGAACAATTCGCCGCCGACGTGGCGCATGAGATCAAGAACCCGCTGGCCTCGTTACGCTCAGCGGTGGGCACCCTGCATGTGGCCAAGCGCGACGATCAGCGGCAGAAATTGCTGGAAGTGATCGAACACGACGTGCGCCGGCTGGACCGTCTGGTCAGCGACATTTCCAACGCCTCGCGTCTGGACAGCGAACTGGTCAAGGAAGAGGAAGAAAGCTTCAACCTGTTGAAGTTGCTTGAAAATCTGGCCGAACATCTGGGCGCCGATGCGCGCAAGAAGGGCGTGGATTTCATCTCGGACCTGCCGGATGAGCCGATCATCATTCACGGGCTTGAGGCCCGCATCGCGCAGGTTTTCGTCAACCTGATCACCAACGCCGTGTCCTTCTGTGAAGAAGGTGACGCCGTGCGGATCTGGGCGCGCACCCGCGAAAACCGGGTGCTGGTCGTGTTCGAAGACACCGGCCCCGGCATTCCCGAACAGGCGCTGAACAAGATTTTCAACCGGTTCTATTCCGAACGTCCGGCCGGTCAGTTTGGCGATCACTCGGGTCTGGGGCTGGCGATTTCAAAACAGATCGTCGAGGCGCATGGCGGCGTCATCTGGGCGGAAAACATCCGTCCGACCGATGCCGATATCACCTCGGAACCATTGGGGGCGCGCTTTGTCGTCGGTTTGCCGGTCTGATCTGACCCACGAGGCGCGCTGATGTCTGATAGCCTGCATCTTCATGCCAGCTGCGTCGCCCTTGCCGGGCGCGGTGTTCTGATCATCGGTGCGTCCGGGTCCGGGAAATCGGGGCTGGCGTTGCAACTGATGGCGCTGGGCGCGCAATTGGTATCGGATGATGGCACGGTTCTGCGGGTGCAGGACGGGGTGCCGGTCGCCTCGGCGCCGGACAGCATTCGCGGTATGATCGAAGCGCGCGGCGTTGGCCTGTTGGCGGCTGATACCTGTGCTGCGGTGCCGGTGGTTCTGGTGGTCGATCTGGACCAGACCGAAACCGACCGCCTGCCACCCGATCGCAAGACCCAACTATTGGGGCAGGAGGTGCCCGTCGTGCACAATAGCGTGTTCCCGCATTTCCCTGCGGCTATCCTGCAATATCTCAAGGGTGGGAGACGCGCATGACTATGGTGACACGTCAGGACAATCAACAGCGGCTGGTGCTGGTGACCGGGCCTTCGGGAGCCGGGCGGTCGACGGCGCTGCATACGCTTGAGGATCTTGGATACGAGGCAATCGACAACCTGCCGCTGTCGCTGATCCCGCGCCTGTTGGATGGCCCACCGCATGGGGCGTCGCTGGCGTTGGGGGTCGATCCGCGCAACCGCGATTTTTCCGCCGGGGCGCTGGCCGATCTGGTGACGGCGTTGCAGGCGAACCCGAATATTCAGGCCGAAGTGCTGTATCTGGATTGCCGGTCCGACATCCTGTTGCGCCGGTTTTCCGAAACCCGGCGGCGTCACCCGCTGGCCCCGGCCGAAAGCCCCGAAGCGGGGGTGGCGCGGGAACAGGACCTGTTGCTGCCGATTCGGGCGCTGGCGAATATCCTGATCGACACCTCGGATATGACTCAGCACGACCTGAAAGCCGAACTGAGTCGCCTGTTCAGCGAAACCGACGGGCAGCGGCTGGCGATTTCGGTGCATTCCTTTTCCTACAAACGCGGTATTCCGCGCTCGGCGGACATGGTTTTCGACTGCCGGTTCCTGCAAAACCCCTATTGGCAGCCGGAATTGCGCGGTTTGAACGGGCAATCGCCCGAGGTCGCGGCCTATGTGATGTCCGACCCGCGTTTCGAGGAATTCTTTGAAAAGGTGCGATCTTTGACGGAACTTTTGCTGCCGGCCTATGTGTCCGAGGGCAAATCTCACCTGTCGATTGCGTTCGGGTGCACCGGCGGGCAACACCGTTCTGTCACATTGGCCGAAAAACTGTCACAGGCGCTTGCAGAGAGCGGTTGGCGCGTGTCTAAAAGGCATCGAGAAATTGAGCGGCAGGCTCAGGGCCTGGGCGTGTTTAAGACGGGGATCACCGGTTGATCGGTATCGTAATTGTTGCACATGGCGGATTGGCCCGGGAATACCTGGCGGCGGTCGAACATGTCGTCGGCAAGCAGGATGGAATCCGTGCGATCTCGATCGAACCGGAACATGACCGCGCCTTGAAACAGGCCGAAATTCTGGCCGCTGCCGACGAGGTCGATGATGGCTCGGGCGTGGTGGTCGTGACCGATATGTTCGGCGGCTCGCCGTCAAACCTTAGCATCCGGGCCTGTGACCGTTCAAATCGCAAGATTTTATACGGCGCCAATCTGCCGATGCTGATCAAGCTGGCCAAATCCCGTCGCATGGACGTGGAAGAGGCGGTGAATTCCGCAGCGCTGGCCGGGCGCAAATACATCAACAGTTTCGACGGGCCCGCAGGTCAGTAAGGTCCGATGAAAACGCGCATCCTGAATATCGTGAACGAAAAGGGCCTGCATGCCCGTGCCTCGGCGAAATTCGTCGAAACGGTTGAAGAATTCGACGCGCAGGCCGATGTCAGCCGCGATGGGCTAAGCGCCGCCGGTGATTCGATCATGGGGCTTTTGATGTTGGCGGCTTCGAAAGGAACCTCTATTGAGGTCGAAACCAGCGGCCCCGAGGCGGATGCCCTGCTTGACGCGTTGACGGCGTTGGTCGCAAACAAGTTCGGCGAGCCGTTCTGAGGCATCGCCCACAGGAACCGACGCCAGATGGATGGACATTTGCACAAGCCCTTGGATGCGCCCGCGCCCGATGACGCGCCGTATGATAAGCGCCGCCTGTCCTATGCGAACACGTTCAACAACCCGTTTAAGGTAAACGTCATCCGCGCGATGGAGTGGATGACCGGCAAGGTCACCCTGCTGCGCCTGATCCGCCGGTTCGAGGCCATGGGCGCCCCCCACGGTCAGCCGTTCTGGAAACAGGCGCTGGATATCATGGGGATCGAGGTTCAGACCCCGACCGAACAATTGTCGCACATCCCCAAGACCGGGCCGCTGATCGTGGTGGCCAACCACCCGCACGGATTGGTTGACGGAATGGTTCTGGCCGAACTTTTGGGCCGGGTGCGCGAAGACTATCAGATTCTGGTGCGCTCGATCCTGACCGGGGTGCAGGAAATCGACCATTTCATGATCCCCGTGCCGTTCAGCCATGAAGATAACGCCCAAAAGCGCAGTCTGGAAATGCGCAAGCGGGCGATGGATCACCTGAAAATCGGCGGCGCGATCGTGCTGTTCCCGTCTGGCGTGGTGGCGTCGTCGCGCTCGATGTTCGGCCCGGCGATCGAGGCCGAGTGGAACCCGTTCACCGCCAAGATGATCCAGCGTTCAGGCGCCCGCGTGGTGCCGGTCTATTTCCCCGGCAGCAATTCGCGCTGGTATCAGATCGCCAACCGGGTGTCGCCGACCCTGCGGCAGGGGTTGTTGTTGCACGAAGTCGCCTATGCGCTGAACAAGCCGCAGGCGCCGGTGATCGGTCCGATCATCGACCGGTCCGAAATCACCAGTTGGGCCGACAATCCGCGCGGCTTTGTGCAATGGCTGCGGGATATGACGCTGTCACTGGGTGATCGGCGCTAGACCCAGACAATTTTCCGAAAAATCCGCCTTTAGCAGTTTGGAAACCTTCCGCCCGCATTCTGGGTCCGGGTGAGTCCATAACTGAAGGGGGTGCAAAGATGTATGAACATCTGGGCCAAGGGGC
>NZ_JBFHDW010000028.1:0-14050 GCF_041584535.1 Actibacterium sp.
GGGTGGCATGAAAAGATCGTGTCGCGCGGCCGGGCGACACGATGATCTGCCGGTTTCGCACCTCAGTCGCCGCTAGGCGCTGATGAGTGGCTTTCCACGATGACCGCTCTGGCAGGGTGGTGCGATGCATTAAGTCAGCGTGCACGATGGGGGCCGCCTGTTTCGCGTTTCAAGGAGGTTGCGCGAGGCCTTGGGCATAAAAACGGAAGGCGGGCACGGTCAAGTCTGGGCCGTGGTTTCGGGAGGAGACCATGATGCGATACAAAGATGTGTACGCCAAAAGCCTGAATGATCCCGAAGGGTTCTGGGCAGAAGCTGCGGCCGGTATTGTCTGGGACCGGCAGTGGAACAAGATCGTTGATCAAGCAAAACCGCATTTTCCGCGTTGGTTTGCCGGCGGGCAGCTGAACACCTGTTTCAACGCGCTTGACCGTCACGTTGACGCGGGGCGCGGGGATCAGGATGCGCTTATTTACGACAGCCCGGTTACCGATACCGTGAGGAAACTGAGCTATACCGAGTTGCTCGATCTGACTGCCCGTTTCGCAGGCGGTCTCCGCCGGCTTGGCGTCTCACAGGGTGATCGGGTGGTGATTTACATGCCTGCCGTCCCCGAGGCGGTCGTCGCGATGCTGGCCTGCGCCAGAATTGGCGCCATCCATTCCGTTGTATTTGGCGGCTTTGCGGCGACCGAACTTGCCACCCGGATCAACGATGCCGCGCCGAAGGCAATCATTTCCGCGTCTTGCGGCATCGAAGGTTCGAGAATTGTTCCTTACAAGCCAAATCTCGACAAAGCCATTGAGCTTGCCCGGAACAAACCCGATGTTTCGATCGTCTTGCAGCGCCCACAGTTGACAGCCGAACTGGTGCCCGGCCGCGATGTCGAGTGGCATGATGCCCAAGGGGACCCGGTGCCGTGTGTCTCCGTTGACGCCTCGCACCCGCTCTATATCCTCTACACGTCAGGGACGACCGGCCAGCCGAAAGGCGTTGTCCGCGATAACGGCGGTCATGCGGTCGTTCTGAAGTGGACCATGGAAAACTTCTATGATGTCGCCCCGGGAGAGGTCTTTTGGGCCGCGTCCGACATTGGTTGGCAAGTTGGCCATTCCTATATTACTTACGGTCAGTTGTTGCATGGCGCCACGGCGGTGCTCTTCGAGGGCAAGCCGGTCGGAACGCCTGACGCGGGTGTTTTCTGGCGGGTGATTTCGGAACATAAGGTTGTCAGCCTGTTTACCGCGCCCACCGCCATTCGGGCAATTCGCCGCGAGGACCCTGACGGCGAACTGATCCGGCAATACGATCTGTCCAGCCTTCGCTCGCTCTTTCTGGCAGGGGAACGCACCGATCCCGATACGCTGAAATGGGCGCAGGATCACCTCGGCATCCCTGTGGTCGATCATTGGTGGCAGACCGAAACCGGTTGGCCGATTGCGGGCAATCCGCTTGGGATCGAGGAACTCGCGGTCAAACGGGGCTCGACGACTGTTCCGATGCCGGGTTGGCGTGTCGCCTGTGTCGACGAGAATAGCAAGGCCGTCGCTCCCGGCGTAACCGGCGATATCGTGATCGCTGAACCGATGGCCCCCGGCGCACTCTTGACGCTTTGGAACGCAGACGATCGCTATATCCAAAGTTATTTCAGCACCCATCCCGGCTATTACGCGTCCGGCGACAGCGGTTTTATCGACGAGGACGGATATATCTTTATCCTCAATCGCACGGATGATGTGATCAACGTGGCGGGTCACAGGCTTTCTACCGGCGCGATGGAGGAGGTGCTGGCCTCGCATCCGGTCGTCGCCGAATGCGCGGTGGTTGGCGTCGCTGACCAGTTCAAAGGCGAACTTCCGGTTGGTTTTCTTGTGCTCAAGTCCGACGCGGATCGGTCTATGGATGTGATCGCCAGTGAAGCCGTGGCCATGGTTCGTGAAAAGATCGGGCCGGTTGCCGCCTTTAAGCATGTGCTGATCGTCGACAAGCTTCCAAAGACCCGATCCGGCAAGATCCTGCGAGGGACGATCAAGAAGATCGCGGACAGCACCCCTTGGAAGATGCCGGCCACAATCGACGACGTTTCGGCACTGGATGAGGTGACGCGAGCCCTGAAAACGATCGGTCTGGCGTCGCAGTCGGCCGCCGTGGTCGATGAATAAAGGGGCCACTGGTCTCCAGCAGGTCGGACGCAGCTTAATGCACTGATTACCCAAGGGTTTCTGGAAATTCTGTCCAGAGAATTATAGCAGGAACGGGCGGTCTGATCGCGGGCTGCTTTGTCAAGAAACGAGGTGAATAAATGGCTGAATCCTGGAACGAAAAGGAATGGGAAACGATACTTGTGTCGCGCGATCAGCGGGTCGCCAAGATCAGTCTCAATCGGCCGGGTGCGCTCAATGCGCTGAACGCTCAGGTCATGCTTGATGTCACGGATGCAGTCAGTCTGCTTGATCAGGATGACGACATCGGCTGCATTGTGATCACCGGGTCCGAAAGGGCCTTTGCCGCCGGCGCCGACATTCGCGAGATGATCGGCATGAGCCGGTCGGATATGTTTGAGGCCGACTATTTCGGTGGCTGGGAGGTTTTTTCCCGTGTGCAAAAGCCGATTGTCGCGGCGGTGTCCGGGTTTGCGTTAGGCGGCGGCTTTGAGCTTGCGCTGATGTGCGATTTTATTATCGCCGCGGACAACGCAAAATTCGGTCTGCCCGAGGTCAAGATCGGTGTGATGCCCGCGATGGGCGGAACCCAGCGCGTGACCAGGATCCTCGGTAAGTGCAAGGCGATGGAAATGTGCCTGACCGGTCGGATGATCGATGCGGCCGAGGCCAAACACGACGGGATCGTCGCACGGGTCGTTCCAGCGGAAGATCTGCAGCGCGAGGTGGATTTGACCAGCAAGTTGATCGCCTCGATGTCGCTTCCGTCGCTCAGGTTGATCAAGGAAGCCATCACCCAAAGCGAGGAAATGCCTCTGTCCGAAGGCGTGCGTTCCGAGCGGCGCGCATTTCACGGTCTGTTCGGGTCTCACGACCAAATCGAGGGCATGACGGCATTCGTGGAAAAGCGCGCCCCGAATTTTACTCACAAGTGAAGGTTGCGCTATGCTTGGGCGCCTTAGTATTACCACTTGTGGGCAGGTCCTTGGATCTGTGCTCGAAAGGCTTGAAGATCGTGAACGTTGGCCGGATGTTGACATGGCGCCGTTCCTGCGACCTCTGCCGGGCGATGTTGCAAGCCGAAAACTGCGGGATCCGATTTATATTGCTGCGGCGGGATGAGAGCAGAATCGCGCGACTGGTGACTCTCGAAGATCAAAACAGAGGACTATCCGATGGTTGAGAAGAAAAACGATCCCCTGACATCGTTCGACCCTTTTGCGTTCATGTCGCAATGGGTGAAAGTCAGTCAGAAGGCGCAAAAGGTTCTGACCGAGTCTTTGACCTCGACCAAAGTTCCGGGCAGCGTGATCCCCCCTTCAAGCCTGCTTGCCTGGGGGCAATTCTGGCAGGGCGTCGCGAAAGATCCCAACCAGTTTTTCTCGATCCTGTCCGAGGGAGAGGTCACCAAACGCGAACCCCGTGACCGCCGTTTCAAACACGAAGCCTGGGAGGATAACCCGGCTTTGAAAGCCATCCTTGAGGGATATCTTACCAGCGCCGACAGGCTTAGAAGCCTTGTTCAGGGCGCAGACCACCTGTCTCGGGGTGACAAACGCAGGGTCAATTTTCTGGCCGAGCAATTCATCGACGCAATGGCGCCGACGAATTTCTGGGCAACCAATCCCGACGTTATCGCCAAGATCTCCGAGACCGGCGGGCTGAATCTGGTCGAGGGGTTCATAAACTTCGTCGATGACGTGAACCAGGGCGCCGGGCATGTCAGATCCGCGGATCCGGACGCATTCGAGTTCGGGGTAACGATCGCCGGGTCCAAGGGCTCGGTGATCTTTCAGAACGACCTTATGCAGCTCATTCAGTTCGAACCTACCACGAAAAAAGTCGATAGCGTGCCGCTGCTTATCGTGCCGCCTTGGGTGAACAAGTATTATCTTTTCGATCTGAGAGAGAAATCCAGCTTCATTCGCTGGTGCGTCGAACAGGGTCTCACAGTATTCGCCATTTCATGGGTGAATCCCCATGACAAACTCGGGGAAAAAGACTTTGAGAATTACTGGACCGAGGGTGTCATGTCGGCAATCGACGCCATCCTCGAGACGACCGGGGAAAAGAACGTCAATCTCTTCAGTTTTTGCCTTGGCGGGACGCTGACCGCGGCTGGCCTCGCGCATGCGGCAGCTCTGGGGGACGAGCGTATCAAATCCGCGACGCTGATCGGCACGATGACGGAATTCTCGGATTTGGGGGACTTCGAGGTTTTTCTCGATCCCGAGCAGATCAAGCTGATGAAACAGCACACTGCGGACAAGGGGCATGTCTCGAGCGGCGATATGGCGCAGTTGTTCAGTCTGTTGCGGGCGAACGATCTGATCTGGTCGGCGGCGGTAAGCCGGTATCTTTTGGCGAACGATCCGCTGGCCTCGGACTTGCTCTACTGGTTCTCGGATGGCATTGGCATGCCCGCCAAGATGTTAGAGACCTTCGGTCAGAAAGTGATGCTGGAGAACGCGCTGAGCAAACCCGGCGGCATTTCGTTCGCAGGCACACCGATCGACCTGTCCAAGGTTACGACCCCGCTATTGTTCATTTCGATGAAGGCCGATCACGTCGCCACATGGGAAACGACGTATCGGGGTGCAAAGCAGTTCCCGGGCGAAAAGCGTTTCATCCTAGGCGGCTCTGGTCACAATGCTGGCGTGATCAACCCGCCTGCAGCCGGCAAGCACGGGTATTGGACGAACGACGACTTCCCGGAAACGTCGGAGGATTGGCTGGCGAATGCCGTGCAACATGAAGGCTCGTGGTGGCCCGAGTGGCGCCGCTGGCTTGAAGGCTTCGGCGGGGAAAAGGTCGCCGCGCGCCCGGCGGCCAAGGGACGCCTGCCCGTTTTGGAAGCGGCACCCGGCAGTTACGCGCGCGAGGGCCGGTAACGGTTGGCAGGGGTCCTGTCAGGCGAACCTTGCCTGAGGCGGGCAGGGGGGCGTGCCCTTCTGGCATGACGAAACGCTCGCCTTTCAGCCCGCGCTTATAAGAAGGGTCAATGCGGGGTTTGGCCCTTTTTTGACTGTTGCTGAACCTCTCTCGGCGCGCTGCCGGGGAAAGCCGCTTGAGGCACTGAAGCATCTACAGATCCACGGGCCCCTCGGTCGCCCAAGCCCGTTTGATGGCAAGGACCGCGCGTGTCAGCGCGCGCAGGGCGATGACCGCAACCCGCCGCCGGGAGCCGGTGGCGGGGTCTTTGTGCCGCACGAGCGATAATGCTAGAGCCTTTTCCAAGACAGATTCGAATTCATCCCGACGCATCAAGCAGGATTTTTTCAAATGAATGCCCCAGCTCCGCAATTTGAAACCGATATCCACCGGGAAAAGCGGGGGCGTCTGACCCGGATGAAGGTCGCCGCCGGACTTTTGCTGATCGTTCTGGTTGCCCTATATTTGATGACGTTTTTCCTGCCGATGGCGCCGGGTGTTCAGCAGTTCCTGCGTGCGACGGCAGGGGCGGGCGTTGTCGGCGGCCTTGCCGACTGGTTCGCGGTCGTGGCCTTGTTCCGCCATCCGCTGGGTATCCCAATTCCGCATACAGCGCTGCTTCCGCGCAATCAAAAACGGGTTGCGGCGAACGTCGGCTCATTCATTGAAGAGCATTTTCTTATCCCGGAAAATATCGCCCGAAAGATAGAAACCAGCCGCGTGTCGGAAACCGTGGCCGATTGGCTGGTGATCCCGCGCAACAAGAAGCTGGTGGCGGGGCATCTTGCCAACGCTCTTGCAAAACTTGGCACGGTTGGGCTGCCCGAGACGCTGACGACACGGCTGAAGGGCGTTGCGCGCCGCACGGCCTTGTCGGCGGGCGCGTCGCAGATCATTGCCGACGAGATCGCCAAGATCCTGCGGCATGGCGCCGGAAGCGACGGTGTTACTGCTGCGATCGGTTTGCTGAGTAAAATCGTGGCCGAGAACCGCAGAACGGCCGAGCACATGGTGCGCGAGCGCAGTCGCTGGTGGATCAGTCCTCAGGTTGACAAGGGGGTTGCTCAGATCGGCGTTAAGGGGGTGCTGTCGGTCATTGATGAATTGGCTGATGACCAGAGCGATCTGAGAAAGGCGTTCGACAAGGCGCTGCTGGCCGGGATTGATCGGTTGCGCGACGAAGGTCTGCTGGGGGCCTTCATCGAACAGGCGATCCGGGGCTATGCGGACAGCGACGATTTCGAAGCAGCGATCGAGCGGATGATCGCGGCGGTTCAGGGGCTGTTGGCCGAGCATTTCCAGTCCGATGAATTCAGCCAGGCCATCGAAGAGGCCGTCGGTTCGTTGGCCGAATTCCTGCAGTCCGACCCGGACACCCGATCCAGCATTGATCGCGCCCTGTCGGTGATCGCCGGCGAACTGGTCGCTGCGGTCCGGCCGTCGATCGGACAATATGTTGCAGAAACAATTTCAGGCTGGGAACCTGCCGATCTTGTCGAAAGGTTTGAAGCCGAAGCCGGGACCGATTTGCAATTCATCCGGATCAACGGATCGGTGCTTGGCTGTGTAATCGGAGGCGCGCTCTTTACGATAGAGCGCGTCCTCACATGATAGGTCGTCAGGTCGATTACTTGGCCTTGCCGAAGTTCAGCACCGGCGCCCAGGTTTCCTGAGTCTTCGCCTGAATCAGCTCGACCAGATCTTTCGTTCTGTCGACGGCCTCGGTCACCGATGCAGATACGAAATTCTTCTGCATATCGACCACGACTTCGAGGCTGGGCGCCCCGATAATTGCCCGGCCATGCGAGACACCCGCGTTTACGCTAGCGGTCACGGTTTCCAGCAGCAGGCGATCAATCTCGACAATCCCGGTGACTGCGGCACGGCCCGATGCCGTGGCACAACGGTACAGATCACGCAGGGTGGCTTGTGCGGTCTTCAACTTGCCCAAGGCGGTCGGAGCGGTTTCGACGACCTGCTCTTGTTCGACAACTTCGGCGACCAATTCCGGCTGGTTCAATTCGTCCATTGGCTTACGTGCTCCATCTCATATGGTGAGTAACGCTTTGAAGTCGCATTATAACCCTGATTATGCTGCATTGCAATAAAATCATGCTGCGGTGCAGCAATATCTGTTTCGGCTATCGGATCGCCACCGGAACTGGCGCCGCCGCAGGGCAGACCCGTGCCGCAGCTCAGGGTTTCAGAACACACCTTAGGCGGGCCATCCGCCGGGGGAATTTTTTCCGATCCGGCGCGCCGCGCCGCACTGCGGCGGGCCCTGTGGCCGATGACAAAGAAGTTGACTACCTAAATCAGGCTTGTAATGACTCCTTGCCAAAACTTGGTCCGGCGCACGACCACGGGTGGGGTCTGGCGCCGGGTTTGGGCACCGTCGGCAGTTTCGGACGTGCGCACCACCAAAAAATTGGCGTCCTGATCGCGTTGCGACAGGCAATGATGTCGGAGAGGTTCCCTTGGCGCGTGCAAACCTGAATGACCAGATCTTCAATATTTCGAAGCTTCGGGCAGCAACGGACAAGCTTGAGCAATATGGTGTCGAACCCGAGCTGGCGCTGAGGAACACAGGTCTGACAATTGCTGAACTGAAGCGCTCTGAAAGCCTGATTTCGATTCATCAGCTTATGGTCGCCTTCAGCAATATCTCACGGGCGCGGATCAGCCCGACACTTGCATTCGAGATCGGCCGGTTGGTGCATGTCTCGGCCTATGGCCTTTACGGATACGCCTTGCTGTGCAGCAAGGATTTTCGCCGTTCGATGAGCTTTGCCGAGAAATATCAGCCGCTTGCCTTGCCGGTGTGCGACATTCACTTCACCTTCGAGCCGATGAACGAAGGCTGGATTTTCAAGCCGATCGAACATCCTTTGATGGACGAAGACCTTTACGCGTTCGTGACAAACTTTCAGTTCGGCGTGCATACGGCGGTGCATTGCGACGTCATGGGAGCGCATTTCAAAGCTGACGGTTTTCAGGTCGAATACGGCCGGGACCAGTATTATCAGCTGCCCGAAAGCTGCTCGCCGCTGCTTCGGCATCGCGCGAAGGAAAGCAAGATGTTCATCGGGGCGCATTGGCTTGACCAGACCCCCGAACTTGGCAACGACGTGACCTTCGACCAGTTCGAAAAGCTTTGTCAGAACGAATTGGCCGATATTGCAGTCCACACCGGGGTTTCGGGTCGAATCCGGACCGAGATCCTGAGGAACATGGCCGCGCCGCTGAACATCGACGAACTGGCGCAAAAGCTGGGGGTCACCAGCCGGACCTTGCGGCGGCAACTGCGGAGCGAAGGCACGAGCTATCGCGATCTTCTCAACCAGATTCGTCTGGAACTGGCGACGCGCTATGTCGAGGACCGGGAAATGACCAACGACGATATTGCCTTTGCGCTGGGGTTTTCCGATGCGGGCAGTTTCCGCAAGGCGTTCCGGCGCTGGACCGGCCAGACGGCTTCGGATTTCCGCAGCCAGAGCGGCACACAGGGCGACTGACGGACCCCGGGGGTCCGGGGCCGGGTCACACCGTTGGGGCAGGGGACACATGGCCCGCGCCGGGGCGCAGAGGCGTCGGTGGTTGATTCCATCCTCCGGGCCGGGTGCAGATTGTCCGATTATTCCCGTTTGGCGTCCTTTCCGAACCTTGGAAATAGGGGCTGTGGCAACGCAGGATGCGCCCGGATGCAGTCAATTGGCTGCACCCGGGGGGACGACTATCGGGAGGATAAAGATGACCCATTCGCAAACTTTCGTGAAACCTTGTCGTGGGGCGGCCGGTTCTAGGCTGAATACCCCGATCGACCCTCGGGATATCTCTGGCATAGTCTGGCGCGGGTAATACCCGGACAGACAGGGCTTTTCCAAACATGCGCGCAGGCGGCTCCAATGGATCGAGCCGCCATTTGTCATCCCCGAAAGAGTTTTCAGAAAGCGAAAAAACCATGAGCAAACCTTGGCTCAAGACCTATGGCACCGACATTCCGGAATTCATCAACCCGAAGGCATTTCCGTCCGTAACGGCGATGTTCGAACAAGCATTTGAGACCTACAAGGATCAGACTGCGTTCGTCAGCCTTGGGACCAGTCGGACCTACGGCGAAATAGATGAGGTGTCGCGCGCCTTTGCGGCATTCCTGCAAAACGATCTGGGCGTGAAAAAAGGCGACCGCATCGCGGTCATGGTTCCGAACATTCTGGCCTTTCCGATTGCTTTCACCGGCATTATCCGCTGTGGGGCGATTCAGGTGAACGTGAACCCGATGTACACCCCGCACGAGTTGCAGCATCAGCTGAACGACTCTGGCGCCGAGACCATCGTGATCTTTTCCGGTTCCTCGCCGACCTTGGCGGAAATCGTTGAGAAGACCCAGATCAAGAACATCATCACGGTCAATCTGGGCGATGGCGGCGATCGCGAGATCCCCAGCCCGCCGGTTGATCCGCGCCTCAGCGGCGTGATCCGTTTCTCGGATGCGCTGGAGTCCGGCAAAGGCAAAACCTACACGGCTCCGGAAATCACGCTCGATGACACGCTGTTCCTGCAATATACCGGCGGCACGACCGGGTTGTCGAAAGGCGCAGTTCTGAGCCACGGCAACCTTGTTGCGAACACCGAACAGTTCAAGGCGATGATGCCGCGCGCGCTGCGGCCCGGCAAAGAGGTCGTGGTCACGGCGCTGCCGCTGTACCACGTCTTTGCGTTGATGGTGAACCTGATCTCGTATTTCTCGATCGGGGCCAAGAATTACCTGATCGCCAACCCGCGCGATCCCGAAGAGCTGATCGGCACCTACCGCGACAGCGGCTTCTCGGTGTCGACCGGGGTGAACACGTTGATGGCGGGCCTTGTCGCCCATCCCGAATTTGCCAAGATCGACTTTTCGAACTTCCGCCTGATGATGGGTGGCGGCGCGCCGGTTCTGCCGGTGACCTCGGAGCGCTGGAAACAGGTGACGGGCGAGCATATCCGCGAGGGTTACGGGCTGTCCGAGACCTCGCCCATCCTTTGCGTGAACCCGATGACGGTCGAAGGCTTTTCTGCCACGGTCGGCCTGCCGGTGCCGTCGACCGAGATCAAGCTGCTTGACGATCTGGACAACGAAGTCGCCATGGGCGAGGCGGGCGAAATCTGTGCGCGCGGCCCGCAGGTGATGTCGGGCTATTGGAACCGCGCGGACGCCAATGACAAAGAGTTCACCTCTGATGGCTTCTTCCGCACCGGGGATATCGGTGTTTTCGACGAGGCGGGTTTCCTGAAGATTGTCGATCGCAAGAAAGACGTGGTTCTGGTGTCGGGCTTTAACGTCTACCCCAACGAGATCGAAGCCCACGTGACCGAACTTGAAGGTGTTCTGGAATGCGCCGCGGTCGGGGTTCCCAGTGAAAAGACCGGCGAGGCGGTGCGTCTCTTTATCGTGCAGGCGCCGGGTGCGAACCTGACCGTGGGGGACGTGATCGCGCATTGCCGCAAGGAACTGACCGGCTACAAGGTGCCGCATCAGGTCCGCTTTATCGACGAGTTGCCCAAGTCAACCGTTGGTAAGATCCTGCGCCGCGAATTGCGGGATGTCTGATATGGCGACGTCTTCCGACAACCTCAGGACCTATCCCGAGTGCTATAGTCTGACCAATATGGCGGCCCATGTGGGCCGCACTTTTGGGCCGGGGGCACCGCAACTGATCGATCAGGGGCGGATTCAGATGTTCGCGGATGCGACGGGCGATCAGCAATGGCTGCACACCGATGTCGAACGCGCCAAGCGGGAAAGCCCCTTTGGCGGTCCGATCGCACATGGCTATCTGACGCTGTCGCTGATCGCCGCCGAACAGATCGCCATCGGGATTTATCCCTCTGATGCCTCTGGCATCATGAACTACGGGATCAACAAGGTTCGGTTCCTTGCGCCGGTGCCAGCGGGCGCCACGGTTACCCTTTCGGCGACACTTCTTGAGGTGACGGAAAAGTCCGAGGGGCGGTGGCTGCTGCGGGTGAGCAATACGATCAATCTGACCGATAGCGGCAAGCCCGCGGTTATCGCTGAAACTCTTGGCATGGTCTTCGCGTAATCGCGCGACGCCATGCCTCTGCCGGAGAACTGAAAATGGGTGACGACAAGACTTCCCGCGGGTTGGAACTGCCGCAAGCGATGCTGAAGTTCTACAGCGCCGCGCTGAGCGACCCGAAAAGCGCCTTTCAGCACACGTTTGACGCTTGGAACCAGTTTTCCGGGACCCTGACCGGATCGGGCACTCTTGAGCCGCCGAAGGGCGATAAACGGTTTAATGACCCGATCTGGACCTCGAACCCGGCCTACCGGATGATCCTTCAGTCCTATCTGGCCTGGTGCCGGAGCAGCCTGAACTGGGTCGAGACCCTTGACCTTGGCGACCGCGACAAGGACCGCGCCCGGCTGCTTATGGCGACGATGCTGGATGCGCTGGCACCGACCAACAGCGTCGTCGGCAACCCGGCCGCCATGAAGAAAACGCTTGAATCCGGGGGCAGCAACCTTGTCACCGGTATGCGCCACTTTGTGGACGACATGCTGAACAACCACGGAATGCCGTCGCTTGTCGATCGTTCGAAATTCAAGGTGGGCGAGAATCTGGCCACCACGCCGGGCAAGGTCGTGCACAAGTCGGACCTGCTGGAACTGATCCAATACCAGCCGCAGACCGAGAAAGTGCACGGCACGCCGATCATGATCGTGCCGCCGCAGATCAACAAGTTCTACGTCTGGGATCTTGCGCCGGAACGCAGCATCATCGAATTTCTCATCCGGCAGGGGTTCACCGTCTTTACGGTCTCATGGCGCAACCCCAGCCCCGATCACGCGGCGTTTGGCCTTCAGGATTATGTCACGGCGCTTGATTCCGCGTCCGAGGTGGTGCTGGATATCAGCAAATCAAAGCAACTTCACCTTGCGGGCGCCTGTTCGGGCGGGATTACCACCTCGACGCTGCTGGGCTATTGGGCGGCCAAGGGCATTGATCGTGCGCGCAGTGTCACGCTTCTGGTCACCATTCTGGACACCGACGGGGTGCGCAACACCTCGATGGGGCTTTTCACCAATCTCGAAACCCTGAGCCTTGCCAAGACGCTTTCGCGCACCAAAGGCGTGGTCAACGGAACCGATCTGGCGAAAGTCTTTGCCTGGCTGCGCCCGAATGACCTGATCTGGGCCTATTGGGTGAACAACTACCTGCTCGGCAACGAGCCCCCCGCCTTTGATGTCCTTTACTGGAATTCGGACACCACCCGGATGACCGCGCAGCTTCACAGCGACTATGTCGCGCTGATGGAGCAGAACGGCCTGACCAAAAAGGACAGCCTGACCATTCTGGGCGAGCAGATCGACCTGAGCAAAGTGACCTGCGACGCCTATATCCTTGGCGGATCGACCGACCACATCACCCCCTGGGACGGCTGCTATCGCTCGGTCAATGTGCTGGGCGGCAAAGCTGACTATGTGCTCAGCACCAGCGGCCATGTGCAGGCCATTGTGAACCCGCCCACCAATGCCAAGGCGAAATACCGGGTGGCTGCGGTCACGCCGGCCGATCCCGATGCCTTTCTTGAGGTCTCGGAGGAACTGTCTGGAACCTGGTGGGGACATTGGACCGATTGGCTGACGGCGCGTTCCGACGCCCAGAAGGCGGCGCCGAAGTCACTGGGCAACAAGACCCACATGCCGACCGTGCCCGCTCCGGGGCGCTATGTCATGGAGCAGGAATCCTAAATGGGAAATCTGCTTTCCGTGACCCGGCGTGGTATGAAAATTGGCGAAGCAAAGGTATGGGGGCACACGGTGCGCTATGCCGACTATGGTCCCGAGGATGCCGATGACGTGGTGCTCATGTTCAACGGCATCGGGGCGAATATCGAAAGCGCCGAAAGCTTTATCACCAGCTTCACCAAGGTTCGGGCGATCACCTTTGATGCGCCCGGGGTCGGCGGCACCGCAACGCCTTTGCTGCCCTATAGGCTAAGCCATGTGTCCGGCATCGCCAGCAAGCTGCTCGAAGAACTTGGCGTCTCGTCAGTGCATGTGTTCGGCGTGTCCTGGGGCGGCGCAGCGGCACAGCAGTTCGCGAATGATTATCGCGGCAAGACCCGCAGCCTGACGCTGGCCGCCACTTCAGCGGGCTGGATGAGCCTGCCCGGCTCGCTTTCGGCGCTGTCGAAGATGTTGACGCCCAAGCGTCACTCGGACCCCAAGTTCATGCAGGTGAACGCCGAGGCGCTGTATGGCGGGACCATCGCGCTGAACGAAGAACTGCTGCGCGAGTTCTCCGAAGCCCTCGATCACGGGTCGATGCGGGGATACCTTTACCAGCTAAGCGCCATTTCAGGTTGGACCAGTTGGCTGTATCTGCCGCGGCTGAAGATGCCCGCGTTGGTGCTCATGGGGGCGGATGACCGGATCGTGCCGACTGGCAACGGGCGCATTCTGGCCAGCCGGATGCCGAACGCTAAGTTGGAAATCATCGACTGCGGCCACCTTTTCATCGTCACGAAACCGAAGCAGATCGCCGAGCGCGTCGAACGCTTTATTCAGGAGATCGGCGATGCCTGAAGGCGCGGTGGCTCAACCCCGTTGGCGCGGACGGGGAACAGTCATGTGGTGGTCTGTCCGTCCGGGCGACGGGGCCATCCCCGCCGACCAACCAAAAAGACAAACGCCCAAGCTGACAAGAACCGACCGGCGGATTGACCCGTTGGGTCATTCCATCTGCGGCTTCGCGCCGCTCATTCCCGGTGGGATCTTGCGGACGCGCGGCAGGTCAAGCCGCGCCCGCCGCTCGTTCTGATCGCCAAACGCTGAGACTGACTAAAGGAGACGACGCTTATGAAGGTATTGGTGCCTGTGAAGCGCGTGATTGACTATAACGTTAAGGTTCGTGTGAAGGCGGACGGTAGCGGAGTTGATCTTGCGA
>NZ_JBFHDW010000029.1:0-14034 GCF_041584535.1 Actibacterium sp.
AACCCATACAGCCCGTCTTTCTTGACCGGGTAATACGGGGCCTCGGCGTAATAGGCGTTAAAGATCGTGTCATAATCGGGTGGGGTAGCGTAGCTGCCGGTCGTGTCGATCAAGCCGTATTTCTTACCGATCTTGACCATGGCCAGCCCGTTGCGGTCAAAGGGCGCGGCATAATCGAATTTGCGCGGCAGCACCCATTTACCTGTGGCATCAATATAGCCGCATTTTTCGTCCCGAACCGGGCAATGCGGGTAAAGATCGGCGGCGAAAGCCGGGCCAATCCCGGCAAAAATCGTCAAACAGCCCAAGGCAATGGCGGAAAACCAGCGCATAAAATACTCCTGCTAAAATACGTGGATCCACGTTACCGCCGACCGGCAAAATGAAAAGCCGAAATGACACGCCTGCGGCGCGCACGTCTGCGGCCTCTGGATTCGGTCGGGCCACAGGTTTATATGCCGCATCATGCGAACAGAACTTGGCTCTTCCGGCCTGCCCTTTATGAAAATGCATGGGCTAGGCAATGACTTTGTGGTCATCGACCAGCGGGCAGACTCTGCGCCGCTGTCCGAGGCGTTGGTGATTGCCATTGCCGACCGGCATCGCGGCGTCGGATTCGATCAGTTGGCGGTGATTTATCCCGGCGGCAATGCCGATGCGCGGCTGGAGTTTTACAACTCGGACGGCTCATTGTCGTCGACCTGTGGCAATGCCACGCGTTGTATCGCCCGGCATATCATGGATGAGACCGGCCAGACCCGCCTGACCCTGACGACCGAGCGCGGCACGCTGATCGCCGAGGATGCGGGCGATGGCCTGACCCGGGTGAACATGGGCGCGCCCTTGTTGAACTGGGACGAGGTGCCGCTGGCCCACGAGATCGACACGCTGGAATTGCCGATCGACGGCGCCCCCACCGCCACCGGCATGGGCAACCCGCATTGCACCTTTTTCGTCGATGATGCCGAGGCGGTCGATCTTGAGGCGCGCGGCGCCGAGATCGAACATCACCCGCTGTTCCCCGAACGCACCAACGTGCAATTCGCCAGCCTGATCGGCCCCGACCACCTGCGGATGCGGGTGTGGGAGCGCGGCGTCGGCGTGACGCTGGCCTCGGGGTCGTCGTCCTGTGCTACTGCCGTGGCTGCGGCGCGACGCGGCCTGACCGGGCGGCATGTGCGGATTGATCTGGACGGCGGCACGCTGTGGATCGACTGGCGCGATGATGGCGTGTGGATGACAGGTCCGACGACTCATGTCTTTAGCGGCACTTTTACCGGCGCTTTTCTGGGCCAGGTCTGATGACCGCACAGCCGCCAAAATTCACCACGCTGGGCTGTCGCCTGAACGCCTATGAAACCGAAGCGATGAAAGAGCTGTCGGCGCAGGCGGGCATGGGTAACGCGGTCATCGTCAACACCTGCGCCGTCACCGCCGAGGCCGTGCGCAAGGCGCGTCAGGAAATCCGCAAGCTGCGCCGCGACAATCCCGATGCCACGCTGATCGTCACCGGTTGCGCCGCCCAGACCGAACCCCACACCTTTGCCGCCATGGCCGAGGTCGACATGGTGATCGGCAACACCGAGAAAATGCAGCCCGAAACATGGGCGCGCATGGCCAAGGGGCCGGATTTCATCGGCGAGACCGAAAAGGTTCAGGTCGATGACATCATGTCGGTCACTGAAACCGCCGGTCACCTGATCGATGGCTTCGGCACCCGCAGCCGCGCCTATGTGCAGGTGCAAAACGGCTGTGACCACCGCTGCACCTTTTGCATCATCCCGTTTGGTCGCGGCAATTCGCGCAGCGTGCCGGCCGGGGTGGTCGTGGATCAGATCAAGCGGCTGGTCGACAAGGGCTATAACGAAGTGGTGCTGACCGGCGTCGATCTGACC
Source organism: Actibacterium sp. (assembly GCF_041584535.1). GTDB lineage: Bacteria > Pseudomonadota > Alphaproteobacteria > Rhodobacterales > Rhodobacteraceae > Actibacterium_D. The sequence continues at coordinate 1,896 of NZ_JBFHDW010000029.1, forward strand.
AGCTGGGGCGCTGATCTGCCGGGCGAGCCGCGCCTGGGCGATTTGGTGATGCGCATTCTGCGGCTGGTGCCCGATCTGCCGCGCCTGCGGATCAGCAGTATCGACAGCATCGAGGCCGACGAGAACCTGATGCAGGCCATCGCCACCGAGCCGCGCCTGATGCCGCATCTTCATCTGTCGCTTCAGGCTGGCGATAACATGATTCTCAAACGGATGAAGCGCCGCCACCTGCGCGATGACGCCATCCGTTTCTGTGAACAGGCCCGCGCCTTGCGGCCCGACATGACCTTTGGCGCTGACATCATCGCCGGATTCCCCACCGAAACCGAGGCGATGTTCGAAAACTCGCTGCGGCTGGTGACGGAATGCGATCTGACGTGGCTGCACGTCTTTCCCTACAGCCCGCGCCAAGGCACCCCGGCGGCGAAAATGCCGCCCGTGCATGGCAAGGCGATCAAAGAGCGCGCCGCCCGGTTGCGCCAGATCGGGGACGCGCAGGTTCAGCGCCATCTGGCGGCGCAGGTCGGGCTGACGCATAAGGTGCTGCTGGAAAACCCGGTGATGGGCCGGACCGAGCAATTCACCGAAGTCAGCTTTGCCGCGCCCCAACCCGAGGGTCAGATCATATCCGCCCAAATCTCGGGCTTTGCGGGTCAACAACTGGTCGCAAGGCCACTCGTGACTTGAACCCGACCGCCATGGCGTTAGGATTCCCTTGGTTGCCAGGGAGTCCGACATGAAACTGTATCACAGCCCGACATCACCCTACGCCCGCAAGGTGCGGATGCTGTTGCTGGAAACCGGCATGGATGCCGATGTGGAAAAACAGATCGGATCGGGCTCGCCCGTTGATCCCGGTCAGGCGCCGCTGGCGGAGAACCCGTTGGGCAAGGTGCCGGTTCTGACCCTGACCGATGGCACCGCGATCTATGACAGCCGGGTGATTTGCCGCTATCTGGACGACCGGGCCAAGGCGGGCCTGTATCCGGCCGAGCCGAAACTTTGGAGCGTTCTGACGCTTGAGGCATTGGCCGACGGGATTTTGGACGCGGCGCTGTTGATGGTCTACGAAACCCGCATCCGCCCCGAAGATCTGCGCTATACGCCGTGGATCGAAGGCCAGTGGGACAAGATCCGCCGCGCGGCCGACTCGTTGAATGCCGATTGGATGCCGGTTCTGTCGGGACCGATGACAATGGGGCATATCGCGACCGCCTGCGCGCTGGGGTATCTGGATTTCCGCCATGCCGACCGCAACTGGCGGCTTGGCAATGATGCGCTGGCCAAGTGGTTTGCCAGCTTTGCCGCCCGAAGCAGCTTTGTCGCCACGACTCCGCCCGCGGGCTGAGTCCGTTGGCCGTGCAAGCCCAAAAGCTACGGCACAACTGTTTCTTTCCGACAACTGCGACCGCTATCAGCCCGAAACAGTGCGATAAATGCGCGTCCAACTGTCAATGATTGCTGGACGCTTAGACAGAAGGCAGCTAAAACCGCGCCGATTGCAATGTCATAGCTTCCCCTTTTTGGGGGGTTGTTTTGGCCACCGCAGGGCCAAGGAAGGGAGAAGTCTCGTGTCCCACGCTGAAGACCACGATAGCACCCGCCGCGATTTTCTGTATTACGCGACCGCAGGTGTCGGTGCTGTTACGGCAGGAGCCGCCGTCTGGCCGCTGGTAAATCAAATGAATCCGTCCGCCGATGTGCAGGCGCTCAGCACGATCCGGGTTGACGTGTCTGGCGTAGCGGTCGGCACTCAGTTGACCGTAAAATATCTCGGCAAACCGGTTTTTGTTCGCCGCCGCACTCAGGATGAGATCGATGCCGCTCGCGCTGTAAACGTGAGCGAACTGATCGACACCACCTCGGAAAACCCCAATGCCCCGGCCGGTGCCGATGCTTCGGATACCAACCGGACCCTGGACGAAGCAGGTGAATGGCTGGTGATGATCGGCGTCTGCACCCATCTGGGTTGTGTGCCGATAGGCAACGCCTCGGGTGATTTCGGTGGCTGGTATTGCCCCTGCCACGGCTCGCATTACGACACCGCAGGCCGTATCCGCAAAGGCCCCGCGCCGCAAAACCTGCATATCCCCGTCGCTGAATTCGTGGATGACACCACGATCAAGCTGGGCTGAGGGAGGACACGATGTCTGGAATTCCGCACGATCATTACGAACCGAAAACCGGGATTGAAAAGTGGCTTCATGCCCGCCTGCCGATCGTTGGCATGGTGTATGACACGATCATGATCCCGACCCCCAAGAACCTGAACTGGATGTGGATCTGGGGCATTGTTCTGGCCTTCTGCCTGGCGCTGCAAATCGCCACCGGCATCGTGCTGGCCATGCACTATACCCCGCATGTCAGCCTGGCCTTCGCCAGCGTCGAGCACATCATGCGCGACGTGAATGGTGGCCATATGCTGCGTTACATTCACGCCAACGGCGCATCGCTGTTCTTTGTTGCTGTGTATCTGCACATCTTCCGCGGCCTGTACTACGGCTCGTATAAAGCCCCGCGCGAAGTGACCTGGATCATCGGCATGCTGATCTATCTGGCCATGATGGGCACCGCCTTTATGGGCTATGTGCTGCCTTGGGGTCAGATGTCGTTCTGGGGCGCAACCGTTATCACCGGCCTGTTTGGTGCGATCCCGCTGATTGGCGAGTCGATCCAGACCTGGCTGCTGGGCGGGCCCGCCGTGGACAACTACACGCTGAACCGCTTTTTCTCGCTGCACTATCTGCTGCCCTTCGTGATCGCCGCTTTGGTGGCCGTTCACATCTGGGCCTTCCACCACACCGGCAACAACAACCCCACGGGTGTTGAAGTTCGCCGCGGGTCGAAAGCCGAAGCCGAGAAAGACACCCTGCCGTTCTGGCCCTATTTCGTGATCAAAGACTTCTTCGCGCTAGCCGTCGTGCTGGTGGCGTTCTTTGCGATCGTCGGCTTCATGCCGAACTTCCTGGGTCACCCCGATAACTATATCGAGGCAAACCCGCTGGCGACGCCCGCACATATCGTTCCGGAATGGTATTTCCTGCCCTTCTACGCGATCCTGCGCGCTTTCACCTCGGAAGTCTGGGCCGTTCAGTTCGTGTCGTTCATCACCTTCGGCATCGTCAACGCCAAGTTCTTTGGTGTGCTGGCCATGTTTGGTTCGATCATCGCGATGGCGCTGGCCCCGTGGCTGGACACCTCGTCGGTGCGCTCGGGCAAATATCGTCCGATGTTCAAATGGTGGTTCGCGCTTCTGGCGATCGACTTTGTTGTCCTGATGTGGGTGGGTGCTCAGCCGACTACCTTCCCGTATGACTGGATCTCGCTGATCGGGGCGACCTACTGGTTCGCGTATTTCTTCGTCATCCTGCCGCTGCTGGGTGTGATCGAGAAACCGCTGGCCCAGCCCGCAACGATCGAAGATGACTTTAACGCCCATTACGGCAAGGGCGGGACCGATGGCGCAGCTGCGCAATCGACCCCGGCCGAGTGAGAAAAGGGATCAAAAACATGATCAAGAAACTCACCCTCTCGGCTGCAACGGCTCTGGCGTTGTCCGCAGGCTCGGCGCTGGCGTCCGAAGGCGGCCACGTCCACGACGTCGCCTTCTCGTTCGAAGGGCCGTTCGGCAAATTCGATCAGAACCAGCTTCAGCGCGGTCTGAAAGTCTTTACCGAGGTCTGCTCGGCCTGCCACGGCCTGAAGTTCGTGCCGCTGCGCACGCTCAGCGACGAGGGCGGCCCGGCGCTGCCTGAGGAGCAGATGCGTGCCTATGCGTCGCAATGGGAAGTCTTCGACCCCGAGCTGGACGACTACCGTCCCGCCATTCCGACCGACAAGTTCCCGGAAAACACCGGCGTCGGCGCACCTGACCTGTCGCTGATGGCGAAGGCGCGTGCCGGTTTCCACGGCCCGTATGGCACTGGTCTCAGCCAGTTGTTCAACGGCATTGGCGGCCCGGAATACATCGCGTCGATCCTGACCGGCTATGAAGAACCGCCGGCATGTGCGCCCGAGGACTTTGACGGCTATTACAACACCGCGTTTGCACCGGGCGGCTATCCCGACTCGTGCAAAATCTATGACGAGCACGGTGTTGAAATCGGTCGCATGGCCCCCGGTTCGTGGATCGGCATGGCCCCGCCGCTGTCGGGCGAAGATGTCGAGTTCGACGATGGCCACAGCAACGAACTGCACCACGAAGCCGTGGATGTCGCGTCGTTCCTGATGTGGACCGCCGAGCCCAAGATGATGGCACGTCAGCGCGCTGGCTTTATCGGCGCCCTGTTCCTGGTCCTGCTCAGCGTTCTGCTGTATCTGACCAACAAGAAAATCTGGACCCCGGTGAAGAAGAAAGCCAAGTCCAGCTAAGGGCCCTACCTTTAGACAGATCAAAGCGCGCCTTTCGGGGCGCGCTTTTTTATCCCAGATAGCTGCGCAACGCGGCGGGCGGATCAGCAAACAACGCCCCGGTTTCGCGCGGCGGGCTGGCCACGCCATTGGCCACCAGTATCGTATCGCCTGCCAAGGCCCGCGCATCGGCGGGATCGTGGCTGACCATCAGAACGCTGGCCCCGGTTTCATCCGCCAGCTCGCGCACCAGCGCCAGCATCTCGGCCTTCAGCGCCGGTCCCAGCGCCGCAAACGGCTCGTCCAACAGCATCAGCGGCCGCGCCCTGAGCAACACCCGCGCCAGCGCCACACGGCTGCGCTGACCGCCCGACAGGGCCGAGGGCTTGCGGTTGCCCATCCCCGACAGGCCAACCCGCGCCAAAGCCGCCTGAACCGCCTGTTTCTGATCGGCTGACAGCCGCAGATCGGGGCGCAAGCCCAAGCCGACATTCCGCGCCACGGTCAGGTGCGGAAACAGGTTGTTGTCCTGAAACAACAGGCTAAGCGGCCGATCCCCCGGCGCAACGCGGGTCAGATCGTCGCCCTGCCACAAAATCCGCCCCTGATCCGGCACGACAAAGCCCGCGATCAGGTCCAAAAGCGTCGATTTCCCGGCGCCCGACGGGCCCAGAATCGCCACGCGCGCGCCCGGTGCGACGGAAAAATCCGCGCTCAGGCTGAATTCGCCCTGCCGATACAGCACCTTATCAAGCGTCAGCATTCACCCGTCCTCCGCGATCGAACAGCCAGAACAGGGCCAACGACAGCCCCAACAGCAACAGCGCCGCACCCGCCGCCTGATCCAGACGATACGACCCCATCAGCCGATACAGTTGCAAGGGCAAGGTCGCCCGCGCCGGATCGGCAAACAGCGCGATCACCCCCAGATCACCCATCGACAACGCCGCCGCCAGCCCGGCGGCAAAGCCGATCGGGCGGCGCATACGGGGCAACAGCAGCAGCCGCAGCCGCGCCATACCGTGCAGGGCCAGACTGTCGGCCAACTGGCCGTAGGTGGCCTCGACCTCGCGCAGGGCCGGAACAAGGGCGCGCATGGCGAAAGGCAGGCTCATCACCGCGTTGACCAGCGCCGTCACCGGCAAGGCCAGCGCCACCGGGTTCGTCACCGGGCGCAGCAGGATGAACAGGCCGGTGCCGATCACCAGCGGCGAGGCGGCGATGGACAGGGTGCCGATCACCTCGAACCCGCGCCCGGCGCGGGTGGCGGCATAAGCCAGCGGAAAGGCCAGCGCCAGCATCAGCAGTGCCGAGCCGATCGCGGTCAGAACCGACCGCCCCGCCGCCCAGAATACCGCCTCGGGCAGGGAAAACAGCGCCAGCGCGCCTTGCCCCACGACCATTGCCAGCGGCAACAGCAGGAACAGCGCCACCGCGACGATCCACGCCCCGTCCAACAGCCGCAACCGCAGCCTGCGCGCATCCCAGCGCAGCAATGGCCGGTCCAGCCCGGCGTCTCCGAACGCGGGCACCGCGATCCATGCCGCCAGAACCGCTGCCAGCGCCGACAGGCCGAATTGAATCACCGACAACAGCGCCGCGTGGCCCAGATTGAAATCGAAACGAAACGCCTGATAGATCGCCAGCTCGACCGTGGTTGAGCGCGGCCCGCCGCCCAGCGTCAGCGCCACGGCAAAACTGGTCATGCAGATGACGAAAATCACCACGAAGGCGCCGGGCAGCACCCGCCGCAGCATTGGCAGCTCAAGCGCGCGATTTATGTCGGCGGCGCGAAAGCCCAGACTGGCGGCCAGCCGAAACCGTTCCGACGGGATCGACAGCCAGCCTTGCAGGATCAACCGTGTCGCCAAGGGCAGGTTAAAGAACACATGTGCCAGCAGAACGCCTTGCAGGCCGTAGATCGAAACAGGCTCTATTCCGGCCCAACTTAGGGCGATGTTCAGCAATCCGCGTCGCCCGAACACTGCCAGCAGGCCAAGGATCGCAACAATCACCGGCAGGATAAACGGCGCGCCCAGCAGGGTGATCAACAACCCGCGCCCGACGAATTGCCGTCGCGCCAGCGCCCGCGCGACCGGGATGGCCAGCGCCACGCTCAGCGCTGCCGACAGCGTTGCCTGCAGCAGGGTAAACCGGATTGCGGCCCAATCCGCCGGGCCAAGCGTCGAGAGCGTCCCGGCGCGGGTAAACACCGCGCCGAGCGTGCCCAGCGTCAGCATCAGGATCAGGGCCGCCGCAGCAACCCCGACCCAGACGCCAGCGCTTATTGGCTGAGCGCGGCGCGCCATTCCTCGACCGCTGCATCACGCAGGGCTGCGGCCTGATCTTCGTCGAAGAACAGAACCTTTTCGGGCATATCCAGCTTGGCAAAGCCTTCGGGCAGCTTGTCCGCCGCCAGTTTCGCGGGCAGCGACCAGTTACCGGTGGGGATGAATTCCTGAAACTCCTCGGACACGACAAATGCCATGAACTGATCGGCCAACTCGGGCTGGTCGGTGCCAGCGATCTTGCCAGCCAGTTCGACAAAGAAATAATGCCCCTCTGGGAAAATCGCCGCCTTCTTGGTCTCATCCCCTTCAGCGATGATGTGATAGGCGGGCGAGGTGGTGTAGGACAGCACCATGTCGGCTTCGCCATCAGTGAACAGGCCATAAGCCTCGGACCAGCCTTTGGTGACGGTCAGGATTTTCGGCGCCAGCTTGGCCCATGCCTCGCCCGATTTGTCGCCGTAAACTGCCTTGACCCACAGCATCAGCGCCTGCCCCGAGATCGAGCTGCGCGGATCCTGAATCACAATCTTCAGGTCATCCGGCGCGTTCAGAAGATCGTCAAAGCTGGCAGGCGGGTTGGCCACGCGGGTGGTGTCATAAATGAACGCCGTGTGGGCATAGTTGAACGGCAGGAAAACCTCGTCGGTCCACGAAACCGGCAGGGTCAGAGACGCATTGTCTTGCCCATGCGGCGCGAACAGGCCCGAGTCCCGCGCCTTTTTGGTGACATCAGTGTTCAGGCCGATCACCACGTCGGCCTCGGTCTTATCGCCTTCCAGCAGCAGCCGTGGCAGCAGATCGCCGGTTCGGAATTGCAGGTCGCAACCGCATTTTGCCTCGAACATTTCTTCCATCTTGGGGCCGGGGCCCCATTCCGACGCGAAATAGTCGGGGGCGTAAACGGTGAGCACCGGGGTTTCTGCCGCCGCCATAGTGGCAAACAGGGCTCCCGCAGCGAAAATCGGATATTTCATAGGGTCATCCTTCATTCACGACGGGCGGGGTCAGGGTATGGAGGATGTCCAGCTACCTTCCCTCCGCCGGTCTTAACCGGTTCAGGTTCAACGGGTTCGCAACATGCATCTCAGCCCGGCAACCAGGCACCCCGAGGTAGGGCGCAATCTACGGCCAACTGCGACCCGCTACAAGAGCATCCAACCGCGCAAAACCCTTGTAATTCTGGCTTTCGCCACTTAAACACATCACAAAACATGAATATAAAAGGTCGGTTCTCGTGCCACGATATGCGCTGAAGTCATTTAAACGCTATTTCCCGATCCTCGACTGGGGGCAGCATTACACCCGCGACACGCTGACCAACGACCTTGTGGCGGCCGTCATCGTCACGATCATGCTGATCCCGCAATCGCTGGCCTATGCGCTGTTGGCCGGGCTGCCAGCCGAGATGGGGCTTTACGCCTCGATCCTGCCGCTGGTGGCTTATGCGGTGTTCGGCACCAGCCGGGCGCTGGCGGTGGGGCCGGTGGCGGTTGTGTCGCTGATGACGGCGGCGGCTGTGGGTAATCTGGCGCTGCAAGGCACGGCGGAATATGCAGCGGCGGCGATTGTTCTGGCCTTTCTGTCGGGCGTGATCCTGTTGGTGCTGGGGGTGTTCCGGCTGGGCTTTCTGGCGAACTTCCTGTCGCATCCGGTGATCGCCGGGTTCATCACTGCATCAGGCATCATCATCGCCACCAGCCAGCTGAAACATATCCTTGGCATCAATGCAGGCGGTCATAACCTGTTAGAGCTGATCCATTCGCTGTTTGCCCATCTGGGTGACATCAGCATCTGGACCACGCTGATCGGCATTACCTCGACCGGGTTCCTGTTCTGGGTCCGCAAGGGCCTGAAACCGCTGTTGCTGTCGAAAGGCATCAAGCCGCGCATGGCCGATATTCTGACCAAGGCCGGGCCGGTCGCGGCGGTGGTGGTGACCACTTTGGTGACCTGGGTGTTCGGTCTGCACAATCACGGCGTTGCCATCGTGGGCGAGGTGCCGCGCGGCCTGCCGCCGCTGACCATCCCGGATTTCAACGTCGATATCTGGACCAGCCTGTTCGGTTCGGCCGTGCTGATTTCGATCATCGGCTTTGTGGAATCGGTGTCGGTGGCGCAGACCCTTGCCGCCAAGCGCCGCCAGCGCATCATCCCGGATCAGGAATTGATCGGGCTGGGTGCGTCGAACATCGCCGCGTCGATTTCCGGCGGTTATCCGGTGACCGGGGGCTTTGCCCGTTCGGTCGTCAACTTTGACGCCGGCGCCGAAACCCCGGCTGCGGGCGCATTTACCGCCGTTGGCATCCTGCTGGCGGCGCTGGCGCTGACGCCGCTGCTGTATTTCCTGCCCAAGGCGACACTGGCCGCCACGATCATCGTTGCGGTTCTGTCGCTGGTCGATTTCTCGATGCTGCGGACGACGTGGAACTATTCCAAGGCCGACTTTACCGCTGTCGCCGCGACGATCCTGCTGACGCTGGGCTTCGGGGTCGAGATCGGTGTGTCCGCCGGGGTTGGCCTGTCGATCTTTCTGTATCTCTATCGCACCTCGCGCCCGCATATCGCCGAGGTCGGCCTTGTTCCCGGCACCGAGCATTTCCGCAACATCAACCGCCACCGGGTTGAGACCCGCCCCGATATCCTGACCATCCGCGTTGACGAGAACCTGTATTTCGCCAATGCCCGCTATCTTGAGGATTACCTCTATGACCGCGTGGTTGGCGATCGCGGGCTGAAACATGTGATCCTGATGTGCTCGGCGGTGAACAATATCGACACCTCGGCGCTGGAATCGCTTGAGGCGATCAACCAGCGGTTCGAAGATATGGGAATCACCCTGAACCTGTCCGAGGTCAAAGGCCCGGTCATGGACCGCCTTTCGCGCACACATTTCCTGCATCACCTGTCCGGAAAAGTGTATTTGACCCAATTCGAAGCCGTGAAAGAGCTGTCACACTGAACCAAGGTCGCATGTATTCGCGGCAAGGTGTCGCGCTATGCTAATCGTGTTGCTCTGAGGGAGGGACGCGATTGACGACCCCGGAACGCTGCGTATTGTGGCGCCAACGTCATGAAAAAAGAGGAGAGGCCTCATGAAATTTAACCTGACCATTCTGGCTGCTGGCCTGCTGGCGGCATCGCCGCTTTTTGCCGAGTCGCACGAAGCAGAAGCCACCGAGCCGATGGAAAACGCCGAAGCCGCAGAAGAGCTGGTTATCACCGGCAACGCCGAAGCCGGTGAAAAACTGTTCCGTCAGTGCGCCGCGTGCCACGTGGTTGTGAATGCCGAAGGCGAAACGCTGGCTGGTAAGGCCTCGAAAACCGGTCCGAACCTCTATGGCGTCGCTGGCGCGGTTGCGGGCTCGGTCGAAGGGTTCAAATACTCGAACCTGATGTCCGAGGCGAACGAGGCCGGGATCGTCTGGACCGAAGAAGCCTTCGTTCCTTATATTCAGGATCCGACCGGCTATCTGACCGGCGCAACCGGCGAAAGCGGCCGCTCGAACATGACCCCGCAGCGCATGCGCAAGCCCGAAGACGCCGCGGACCTGTTCGCCTATCTGCACAGCCTGGCCAGCGAATAAGCCAGCGCACCGCGCAATCAGGGGCCGCCGCAAACCGCTGGCGGCCCTTTTTCTTTGCTGCGGCGGCTCTTGCGACAATTCGCACGGGCCGTTATTCCCAACCTCAAGAGGGAGCGCGCCATGAGCATCAACACATTCGGTCACCTGTTTCGTGTCACCACATGGGGCGAAAGCCACGGTCCGGCGCTGGGTGCCACCGTGGACGGCTGCCCGCCGGGGGTGCCGGTGGATGCGGCCATGCTTCAGCACTGGCTGGATCGGCGCAAACCCGGCCAGAACAAATACACCACTCAGCGGCGCGAACCCGACGAGGTGGAAATCCTGTCCGGCGTGTTCGAAGGCCAGACCACCGGCACGCCGATCCAACTGATGATCCGCAACACCGACCAGCGCTCAAAGGATTACGGCGATATCGTCGAGAAATTCCGCCCCGGTCACGCCGACATCACCTATTGGCAGAAATACGGCATCCGCGATTATCGCGGCGGAGGGCGCAGCTCGGCCCGTGAAACCGCCGCCCGCGTCGCTGCTGGCGGCGTTGCCCGCGAGGCGCTGAAAACGCTGGTGCCGGGGATCGAGATCAAGGGCTATATGGTGCAAATGGGTCCGCGCGCGATTGATCGCGGCAATTTCGACTGGGATCAGGTCGAGCAGAACCCGTTCTGGACCCCTGATGCCGAGGCCGCCAAGGATTGGGCCACCTATCTGGACGAACTGCGGAAAACCGGCAATTCAGTCGGCGCCGTGGTCGAGGTCGTCGCCCGCGGCGTTCCCGCCGGTCTGGGCGCCCCGATCTATGGCAAGCTGGACACCGACCTTGCCGCCGCAATGATGAGCATCAACGCCGTCAAAGGTGTCGAGATCGGCGAAGGCATGGCCGCCGCCGCCCTGACCGGGGTCGAAAACGCTGATGAGATCTTCATGGGCAATGACGGCAAACCGGTGTTCTCGTCGAACCATGCCGGCGGCATTCTGGGCGGGATTTCCTCGGGTCAGGATGTGGTGGTGCGGTTCGCGGTCAAACCGACCAGCTCGATCCTGACACCGCGCCGGACGATCACCAAGTCGGGCGAACCGGCCGAGATCATCACCAAGGGCCGCCACGACCCCTGCGTCGGCATCCGCGCGGTTCCCGTGGGCGAGGCAATGATGGCCTGCGTCCTGCTGGACCACGTGCTGCTGCACCGCGGTCAGATCGGCGAAAACCGCGGCAAGATCGGCTGATTTAAAGGGAAGTGGTGCCGCTGAAGGGACTCGAACCCCCGACCCCATCATTACGAATGACGTGCTCTACCAGCTGAGCTACAGCGGCCTGGTGGCGCGGTCTTTAGCACCCTCCGCGCGGGGTGTGTAGCCCTAATTTTGGGCTTTGGCCTGTTGCGGGACTTCGATCACCTCGCCGGTGATGTCGTCGTAATCTACCGGCTGGGCGTCGTCTTGGACCGCAAGGTCAGCGGTGACCGGCTTAGGCGTTTCGTCCTTGTCCTCGGGCGGTTTAACCCGGCCGACGATCAGCGGCAGCATTTCCGCCGAATTGGGCAATGCGCCGCCGCCCGCCGGGGCGGTTTTCCAGCTGAGCGTGTCGAAGCTGCCGCATTCGGCACAGATCGGCGCCCAGTCGGCGTGGGCCGTGCCACAGCTGTCGCAGATCCATTGCGGCCCGCGTGAGGCGGTCAGCGCCCGCGCCAGCCAGCCGCGCACCACACTGTCATCCGCGCCCTGCCCGCGTTCGATTGCCGCCATCAGGGTCAGCGTGCGCGCGGTCGGGTCGGTTTCGGCCAGATCGCCCAGCGCCACAGCGGCGGCGGGGAAATCTTCGGCGGCGATGTGCAATTCCGCCATCAGCATCCGGGTTTCCGGGTGGTCAGGCTTCACCGCAGTCAGGGTCTGGAACCGTTTGATCCGGGCGGCGGC
>NZ_JBFHDW010000030.1:0-13862 GCF_041584535.1 Actibacterium sp.
CGGCGAAGGCCCGCAGTCAGATATGCAGCGCCCGGCCGTAAGCGTCGAGCACCGCCTCGTGCATCATCTCCGAAAGCGTCGGATGCGGGAAGACCGTCTCCATCAGCTCGCCCTCGGTCGTCTCGAGCGTGCGGCCCACGACATAGCCCTGGATGAGCTCGGTCACCTCGGCGCCGATCATGTGGGCGCCGAGCAGTTCGCCGGTCTTGGCGTCGAACACCGTCTTCACCAGCCCCTCGGCCTCGCCGAGCGCGATCGCCTTGCCGTTGCCGATGAACGGGAAACGGCCGACCCTGACCTCGTAGCCGGCTTCCTTGGCCCTGGCTTCGGTGAGGCCGACCGAGGCGACCTGCGGATGGCAGTAGGTGCAGCCGGCGATGGTGTTCGGCTTGATCGGATGGGCCTTCTTGCCGGCGATCAGTTCGGCGACCATCACGCCCTCGTGGCTGGCCTTGTGAGCCAGCCACGGCGCGCCGGCGAGATCGCCGATGGCATAAAGCCCCTCGACCCCGGTGCGGCAGAAGGCATCGGTGACGACATGGGTCCGGTCGATCTTGACGCCCAGCGCCTCCAACCCCAGCCCTTCCACATTTCCGACAATTCCAACCGCCGAAATCACCGTATCGACGTCGATCTTTCCGGTTTTCCCGCCATGTTCGACATGTGCCGTCACCTTGCCCTTGCCGCGGTCGAGCTGCTTGACCATGGCGCCTTCCATGATCGTCATGCCCTGCTTCTGGAACGCCTTTCTGGCGAAGGCGGAAATCTCGGCGTCCTCGACCGGCAGGATGCGGTCCAGCACCTCGACCACGGTCGTCTCGGCGCCCAGCGTGTTGTAGAAGCTGGCGAACTCGATCCCGATGGCGCCCGAGCCGATGACCAGAAGCTTCTTGGGCATCCGCGGCGGCACCAGGGCATGCTTGTAGGTCCAGACCAGATCGCCGTCGGCCTCGAGCCCCGGCAACTCGCGGGCGCGGGCACCGGTGGCCAGCACGATCGCCTTGGCGGTCAGCTCTTCGGTGCCCTTGTCGGTCTTGACCGACACCTTGCCCTTGGCGGGCAGCGTCGCCGCGCCCATGACCACGGTGATCTTGTTCTTTTTCATCAGGTGGCTGATGCCGCCGGACAGCTGCGCCGCAACCCCGCGCGAGCGTTTCACGACCGCATCCAGATCATAGCCCAGGTTATCGGCTTTCAGGCCGAATTCCTTGGCCCGATGCATCAGGTGGAAGACTTCCGAGCTGCGCAGCAGAGCCTTGGTGGGGATACAGCCCCAGTTCAGGCAGATCCCGCCCATGTGCTCGCGCTCAACAATCGCCACGTTCAGGCCCAACTGAGCCCCGCGGATCGCCGCAACATAGCCCCCCGGACCGGCGCCGATTACGATCAGATCAAAACTCTTGGCAGCCATCGGCCCCTCCTCCAAATCAGAACTGTTGTGGCATTAAACTATTATTTTTCAAAATTCAACACTTTCGTGCCGAACCCGCCATGCCACGCGCCATTTCTGCCTGCTTTCACGGTTTACCCGCCACGCCACCCCTTTAATTTTCGCCACGCTCAAGTCGCTATGGTTGGGCCTGAAATTTAGTGTTTAATGATTAAACTATCCCAAATCTCACCAACATATCACACTGATTACAGCAACTTAGATACAAAGATCATCGCGCCTTCCCGCGATCAAGCGGCCCGCAGCTGTTCGACAAACCGCATATACCCGCCCTCGGACAGGTATTTTTCCTCTTCTGCGCTATTCTCACGGGACAAGGCAGCATTGCGATGCGGGAAACGCCCATAATGGCGGATCACCTCGCGATGCGCCCGCGCATGCAACAGTTTGTCCGGCCCACTTTCGCGCATCGAGATCATGATCAGTCGCACACAGCGGTCCTGATCGCTGATCATTTCGGAATGCATCAGCGGCATGTAAAAGAATTCGCGCGCGGGTTCGGGAATGCGCAGATCGAACTCCATCGCGATGGCGTGCTTGGCCGCAGCCCGCGCCATCCCATCGGTGGCAAAGGCGCGCGGATCGTTGCGGAACATGTTGCGCGGGAACTGATCGGTCACCAGCAGATAGGCCAGCGTGCCCCGGGGATCGGTCAGCCACTTGTGCAATCCGCCGGCATGCGCCTCGGCCCAGAGATCGCCAAAGCGATCCCGCACCTTCGCATCCAGCTCTTCGCCGCCAGCATACCAGCCGGTCGGCCCGACTTCGTCCAGCCAAAACCGGATCACATCCTCAGGCGTTTGCATTGTTGCCTCCCTCGTTCCTGCCCTACAGCCGAGCGTTTCAGAACTCGTGCCTTCCCGCAAGAAAATTAGAGAGAGTGCGCCTCAATCCAACTCGGCCGCATCGACCACGCCCTCGGCAAAAACCTCTTGTGCGACCTCGACTGCAACCGGCGATGCGCCCGGATAGACCGGCGTATAAACCCCGGTGTGATCGACCTGCGGCGAGGGCCGTTGCGTCATCCGCCAGACCGCATACCCGGCCAGCGCCGTCATCAGGCAGCCGATGAACAGGAAGAACCCGCCAGGGCCGGTCTGGCTCATCATCCAGCCGGTGATCGGCGGTCCGGCCACCGCGCCCAACCCGTTCAGAAAGATCAGCCCGCCCGAGGCCGCAGCCATGTCTTCAGGGGGCATAAAGTCGTTGGTATAAGCGATCACCAGCGCATACAGCGGGTTGGTCATACCGCCAATCACCGCCGAGGCCGCCACCAGCGCCCAGAAATTGCCGCCCAGCAGCAGCCCAAGCCCCGCGCCCAACGCCCCGACGACAGCGGCGCCAAAGATCAGGTGGCGGCGATCCATCCGGTCCGACAGCCAGCCGATCGGATATTGCAGGAACAGCCCGCCAACGAACATCGCCGCGATAAAGACCGAGATCTGTTTCAGCTCCAGCCCCGCCTGCACGCCGTAAACCGCTGCCATCCCCAACAGCGCCGAATAGACCCCGCCCAGCAGGAAGGTGCCGACACAGCCCAGCGGCGAAATCTTGTAAAGCCGCTTGATCGACAACGGCGCGGTGCGCTCGAACGCCGGGATCGGCACGACC
Organism: Actibacterium sp.; assembly: GCF_041584535.1. Lineage (GTDB taxonomy): Bacteria > Pseudomonadota > Alphaproteobacteria > Rhodobacterales > Rhodobacteraceae > Actibacterium_D. The sequence continues at coordinate 3,062 of NZ_JBFHDW010000030.1, forward strand.
GACAGCAGGATTGGCGCAAAGGAAATCGACACCAGAACCGACGGCACGATGAACAGGATAAACCCGGACGGATCGCCAAAGCCCAGAATGCCTTGCGCCGCCACCAGCCCCAGCATCTGCACGATCATATACAGCGATAACGCCTGCCCGCGGGTTTCATTGCTGGCGGAATTGTTCAGCCAGCTTTCCGCGGTGACATAGACCCCGGAAAAGCAGAACCCGACCACGATCCGCAGCACGATCCATGCCAGCGGATGCGCAAAGGCCGGAAACAGGATCAGCGCCGCCGAGATGAACGAGGCCAGCGCCGCGAACACCCGCACATGGCCAACCCGGCGGATCATCTCGGGCGTCAGGCGCGACCCCCCGAGAAAGCCAAGGAAATAGCCCGACATCACCAGCGAGATTTCCAGCGTGGAAAACCCCTCGATGCCGCCGCGTATGCCCAGCAACGTGCCTTGCAGGCCGTTGCCGATCATCAGCAACAGCACACCCAGCAGCAAGGCCCATGAACTGGCCAGAACTTGAAACACGCGCGCCTCCATAGGGGTCGGAGTTTTGCTCTAGCATTCTGCCGCCCGCCCCTATGCGCCGCCGGCGACGCATCGGCGTCGGAAAGCGGCGGCTAAGGGATCAACAGCGACGCATCGCCATACGAGAAAAACCGATACCGGTGTTCTACCGCATGGGCATAGATCGTCCGAACCCGCTCGACCCCGATCAGGGCCGAGACCAGCATCATAAGCGTGGATTTCGGCAAATGGAAATTTGTCATCAGCGCATCGGCAATGCGGAAGTCATAGCCGGGGGTGATGAAGATATCGGTCTCGCCGGTCCAGGCGGCGATGGTGCCATCTTCGCGCCCGGCGCTTTCGATCAGCCGCAGCGCGGTGGTGCCGACCGGAATGATCCGGCCCCCGGCGGCGCGGGTGGCGTTGATCTGCTCGGCGGCGGTCTGGGTGACCTCGCCCCATTCGGCGTGCATCTTGTGCTGGCTGACGTCATCGACCTTGACCGGCAGGAACGTGCCCGCGCCGACATGCAGGGTGACTTCGGTGAACTGAACGCCCTTATCGCGCAGTTGCGCCAGCAGCGCCTCGTCGAAATGCAGGCTGGCCGTGGGGGCGGCGACCGCGCCGCTGTGACGGGCGAACACCGTCTGGTAATCCTGCTTGTCCTGCGCATCCGCCGGGCGTTTGGCGGCGATATAGGGCGGCAGCGGCATGGCCCCGGCCTCGGCCAGCGCCGCGTCGAAATCGGCGCCGGTCAGGTTAAAGGACAGCACCACGCCCTCGGCATCGCGGCGGTCGACGGTGGCGCTCAGCGCGTCCGAGAACACCACGGTTTCGCCCTCTTTCAGCTTGCGCAGCGGTTTCGCCAGTGCCGCCCAGCGCCCGCCGGGACGCGGTTCCAGCAGCGTCAGTTCGACCTTGGCCTCGACCATCCCCTGCGGCGTCATCCGGGCGCGGCGCCCGAACAGGCGGGCCGGGATCACCTTGGTGTTGTTCAGGATCAACCGGTCCCCCGGCCGCAGAAATTCGGGCAGGTCATAGACATGGCAATCGCGGATCTGGTCGCCCTTTGCCACCAGCATCCGCGCGGACGAGCGCGGCTTGGCCGGCCGGGTGGCGATCAGGTCTTCGGGCAGATCAAAATCGAAATCCGACAGCTTCATTGCGGCAACCCCGGCGGCGGGCGGCGGAAAATCTCGCGGAACATGCCCGGGGTCAGGATCGACAGCGGATTGACGCTGACCTTCGGCGCACGGGCATCACCGCTAAGGTCATAGTTGAACCCGAACAGGCCCTCGCCACGGCGGCTGAAAATCTGGCCGATGCCGTTCAGCACATAGATCGGAGAAATCACGCCCTGCATGTTGATCCCGTTGGTCTTGAAATCCATCACCCCCGCCATCGAGATGCCCAGCGACGGGCCGACGGCGCTGCCTCGTTTGACCTCCAGCCCCTCGGGCGTCAAGCGAAAGCGCGATGACACTTCGCTGAACATCAGGCCTTCGCCATCCAGCATCTCAAGGATGCCAACCACCGAGATCGCGCTGAGGAGTTCCGCCAGCGCGGGCGCACCCTTGACGCGGGTGCGCTGAATTTCCAGCTTGCCGTCATAGGCGCCGGGCGTGCCCAGCGGCGCCAACAGCATGTCCATCGTGCCGCCGTTGGATTTCTCGAAAATACCGGCGCCGCGCATCACCCCGCCTGCGTCATCGGACACCACGCGAATGGCAGTGCCAAGATCGGTCGGTGCCAGCGTGATCGTCACCGGCGCGCCGCCCACCACGGTGCCGCTCAGCTTGCCACTCAGACCGCCCGTGGTGGTCAGGTTGCCGCGCACCCCGGACAGCGCAATGCCCGACGACACCCGCAGCCGGTCCAGCGCGACCGAGATCGGCCCGGTTCCCGTGCCACTGCCGGGGGCCGAGCTGCGGATCAGCGGGCTTTGCCGCAAATCCACCGCGCCGCCCAGAATCTGCACCTCGGGCGCGGCATCGGCCCCGCGACCGACCAGCGTGATCGGCGCATCCAGCCACGCGCCCAGCGTCACCCGCTCAAACGTCGCGGCGTTCAATGTGCCGTCTTCCTTCATCTGCACCGCGCCGCCGGTGGCGGTCAGGCCGGTGGCCGAGAATTCCAGACTGTCCACCACCGGCGGCTGCGCCAGACTGCCCGAGACCTCAAGACTGCCAGTCTTGTTGGCCGGTTTCGACCAGCCCAGACTGTCCAGTTGCAGGCCGACACGGTTCAGATCGGAGCTCAGCCGGAATTTCGCCGGGCTGCCCTTGCGCAGGTCCAGCCGGATATCGGCCAGCCCCTGCCCGGTGACGCTGCCGGGCGGCAGGCCGATGCGGAACACCTCTACCGCTTGTTGCGACAGGGTAACGGTGCCTTCGACGGTGCTGTTGCCGCGATGCTCGGGGCCGATCTTTTGTGTCCAGTTGCCGCGCACCGGCACCCCGTCCAGCGCCGCCGTGCCGCCGATTGACAATTCCTGCGTGTCGGCGCGGATTTCCAGCTGATCCGCCGTCAGAATCCGCCCCCGCACCAGCTTGTCCGAGCGCACACCGCTCAGCGTGCCCTCGACCTGATAGCGCACTTCGTTGGGCTGGGTGCCTTTGACAAAGGGCAGCCACAGATTTGCAATCACCTTGGCCCGGCCTTCGGCCAGATCGACCGGCTGTCCGGCCTTGGACAGGATATTCAGCGGCGGCTGATCCAGCAGCGACAGCATCGCCTCGATTGAACTGTCGGTATGCAGCGTGATCTGCCCCTGCGCCGGGCGCTGGCGGATGTCGGGCACCTGAACCACGGTGCCCGCCGCATCGACGCTGCCGCCTTGCGGCGCCGCAACGGTGCCGCTGTTCAGCACCATGGTAAAGCTGTTGTCGATGATCGACGAATAGCCATAGCCGTTCTGCACCGGCGGCATGGTTTTCATAAAGCGCACATCGGCATCGCGGAATTCATAGGTCAATGATGCGACGGGCCTGGCCCCCGGCACCAGCCGCAGCGCGCCCTTGACGTCAAAGATCAGACCGCCCTGCACGTTATCGGCCACCCATTTCCGGGTGTTGGGCACCACGTCGACCGGCCACAATTGCAGCAGGCGCTGATCCTCAATCTGGTTCAGCGCCACGTCCAGCGCCACGTTCCAGCCCTGATCGCCCGCCGTTACCCGCCCCGAGCCGCTGTAATCGGCGCCCTCGGCATCGGTCAGCACTGCCTGCCCGATCGTCGCGGTGAACGGATCCAGCGTCAGCTTGAAATCCACCGCCCCGGCGTTGAACCGCGCCGGTTCCGCGAACACGCCCTTAGGGGTCAGCGTCACCTGCCGCAGCCGCATTTGCGTGGTCATGCTGGTGGGCCAGCCGTTGACCTCGTCCCGCAGATAGGCGTGGCCTTCGGCGGTCAGGCTCAGCGCGTCGGTCTTGACCGAGACCTCGTCCATGGTGATGCGCTTGGCGGCAGGGTCATAGCTGAAATAAGCCTTGCCGCGATCGAACCGGATCGGCGGTGTGCCATCCTGCGGGGTCAGCGCCCCGGCGCCGATTTCCAGCGCGGCGCTGAGCGGTGCCAGCGTGCCATCGGCCGACACCCCGGTGCGCAGCGCCCCCGAGATCGGCGCGTCGATCACCGATAGAAACGCCAGCGCCGGCGATTGCGTGGCGATGTCGCTGGCGGAGACGTCGCTGAAATTGGCCGAGATGCTGGATTCGGGCGAACCTTTGAGGGTCTCGAAACTCATCGCGACCTCGGACGGGGTGCCCTTTTCATTCTGCAGCGAAAAGAACAGCTGCGCCGACAGGCTGGTATCTGTGTGGTCCAGCGTCATCAGACCATCGCGCACCTGCCAGAACCGCCCGGCCCGCGCGTCGGCATAGGCGACATGCAGCGCCTCGACACTGACCGACTCGACCGAGGCCAGCGCCGGCAGCGCGAAGATCGTGTCGATCTTGTCCAGAACCTGACCCATCGACTCGGCGGTGACCGAGCGCACCGAGTCGCCCAGCGCCAGATCGAAATCGCCATCGGCCTTGCGGCGCAGAACCAATTCCGCCCCATCCAGCGCCACCCGCCGCACCGCGATCTGCCCGTGCAACAGCGGCTCGGTCGCCAGAGTCACGGTCAGATCGGGCAATTGCGCCAAGGGTCGGCCGCTGGCATCGCGCACGCCAACATCGGCGAAATAGACCCGCGGCACCCCCGCGCGTGAAAACCGCACCTTGGTGCGGCCCAGCGACAGGTCCATCGGCGCCAATGCCGCATCCATGCGCGCCTCGATCCGCGCGGTCATCCAGTCCGGCAGGATCACCACCCGCCCGGTCAGCGACATCACCGCCACCAGAAACACACAGCCCAGCACCGCCAGCGTCATCATCAGCCACAGGCCAAAGCGCCCGGGCCGCCACGGGCTGGGTTGGGTCGGCTTGGGTTGGGGTTCGCTCTGATCCATCATGGGCCGAAAGGGCGCTCTCTTGCTCTTGCCTCTGCGGGCTGCGGCACTATCCTCGCGCTTGGACCCTAGATCATATGGGCTTGTCAGCGAAAGAGGAAAGGAGCTTCGATGCCTCAGACCGGCGAAACCGCACCGGATTTCACCCTGCCCCGCGACGGAGGCGAAACGGTCACCCTTTCGGCCCTGCGCCCGGCGCCTGTGGTTCTGTATTTCTATCCCAAGGACGACACGCCCGGCTGCACCACCGAGGCGCTGGATTTCACCGCGCTGAAGGATGAATTCGCCGCCGCCGGGGCCAGGGTGTTCGGGGTTTCCCGCGACACCGTCGCCAAGCACGAGAAATTCTGCGCCAAGCACAGCCTTGGCATTCCGCTGCTGTCGGACGAGGACGGCGCCGTGTGCGAGGCTTACGGCGTCTGGGTCGAAAAGAACATGTATGGTCGCCAATACATGGGCATTCAGCGCGCAACCTTCCTGATTGATGGCGCCGGGCAGATCGCCCAGATCTGGCCCAAGGTCAAAGTCACCGGCCACGCCGCCGAGGTTCTGGACGCGGTGCGCGCCCTGTGAGCGATCTTTCCCTTGCGCAAATGGCCGATCAGGTGCTGCGCACCGCCGATACGCAGGAAAAAACCGCGCTGTCGCGCCGCCATGCCGCAGCGTGGTTCGCTGCGCGGGCCGCGGGCACGCCGCCCCAAATCGGCACCGCCACGCCGCCCGATCACCCGGCCCGCCCTGCCAAGCCGGCGCTGCTGGACCCGCGCGACGTGCCGCGCCGTCGGCCGCATACCCGCAACGGTCGGCTGGCGATCCTGCATGCGGTGGCGCATATCGAACTGAACGCGGTCGATCTGCATTGGGACATCATCGCCCGCTTTAGCGATGTGCCGATGCCGCTGGGATTCTATGACGACTGGGTCAAGGCGGCGGATGAGGAATCAAAACATTTCAACCTGATCTGCGACTGCCTTGCCGGGATGGACAGCTATTATGGCGCGCTGGATGCCCATGCCGGGATGTGGCGCGCCGCCGAGGATACCGCAGGCGACCTGATGGGACGGCTGGCCGTGGTGCCGATGGTGCTGGAGGCGCGCGGTCTGGATGTCACGCCCGGCATGATCGCGCTGTTTGAAAAAGCAGGCGTCGATCAGGTCGTGAATGCGTTGAAGGTGATCTATGCCGAAGAGGTCGCGCATGTGGCCTATGGCTCGAAATGGTTCCACTTTCTGTGCGGCCGCGACAACCTTGACCCGAAAGACGCGTTTCACAGGCTGGTGCGGCGCTATTTCCCCGGCGATCTGAAACCGCCCTTCAACGAGGAAAAACGCGCCGAGGCCGGGATGCCGCCCGATTTCTATTGGCCACTGACCGGTGAAGACGCCGCAGAATCAGCCGCCAGCGTCTAAATCGGCGAATTTTCGCCAGTAAATGTTCCGTTAATCCGCCGACGCGAAACTAAATAAGTCAAAATTGTTGCAGGCTTGTCGCTGTTTGGCCTATTCAAAGCGAGCTATGCGCCGGGGGTGGGACAGACCTTGCCGCGCGAAAGAAAAGTCTGACGGGGCAAGACGGTTTGAAAACGACGATTTTCCTGCGGTTGCACGCCGCGCTCGAGCGGTATCTGCCGGAACAGCGATTGTTCCTGCGGTCCGACCACGAAACGCGCTTTATCCGGCTGCGCTCGGAAACTCAGCTTGTGGTCCTCGTCGGCAGTGCTTTGACCGTCGCCTGGACCATCGTCGCCACCTCGATCCTGCTGATGGATAATATCGGCGCCGGCAGCCTGCGCGATCAGGCCCAGCGCGAACAGGCGGTTTATGAACAACGTTTGAACGACCTTGCCTCTGAGCGCGACCTGCGCGCGGGCGAGGCGCAGAAGGCTCAGAAACGCTTTACCCTTGCGCTGGCCGAAGTCTCAAAAATGCAGTCCGAACTGCTGCGTTCCGAGGATCGCCGCAAGGAACTGGAAACCGGCATCGACGTGATCCAGTCCACCCTGCGCCGCACCATGACCGAACGCGATGGCGCCCTGGCCAAAGCCGCGGGTCTGGAACTGAGCCTGTCGCGCAAGACCGGATCGACCCGCACCCCTGAAGGCCGGATCGAAGACATGCGCCAGACTGTCAGCTTTCTGTCTGACGCTTTGAACCTGACCGCGACCGAGCGCGACGCCGTCGCCGCCGAGGCGGCCAAGGCCTATGATCTGGCCTCGTCGCTGGATTACGACCGCCAGCTTTTGCAGAACCGCAACGATCAGATTTTCAGCCAGCTTGAAGACGCGATGACGATCTCGGTCGAGCCGCTGGACAAGATGTTCCGCGCCGCTGGTCTGAACACCGATACGCTGCTGGATCAGGTCCGGCGTGGTTATTCCGGTCTGGGCGGCCCGCTGACCCCGATCGCGATCTCCAGCCGGGGCGAAGAACCGCTGGACCCCGACAGCCTGCGCGCCAACAGCATTCTCAGGGAACTTGACCGGCTGAACCTGTATCGTCTGGCCGCCGAGAAGACCCCGTTCGCAATTCCGCTGAAATCCTCGTTCCGCTACACCAGCGGTTTCGGCCCGCGTTGGGGCCGGATGCACGAGGGCACCGATTTCGCCTCGGCCTATGGCACCCCGATTTATGCCACCGCCGATGGTGTCGTCATCCACGCCGATTGGTCGTCCGGATATGGGCGGCTGGTCAAAATCCAACATGAATTCGGCATTGAAACCCGGTATGGCCATATGTCCAAAATTCGCGTGAAGGTCGGCCAAAGGGTCTCGCGCGGGGACCAGATTGGTGATATGGGGAATTCCGGCCGCTCCACCGGGACCCATTTGCATTATGAGGTGCGCGTCGGTGGCAAACCCGTTAATCCCATGACTTATATCAAGGCAGCCAGAGATGTTTTCTAAAAGCAGGATCAATGAGCCCGGCCCGAAACAGGCCCCTGAAACCGATAAGACCAAGATGCCCGAGGCTGCCAAGCCTGCGATGCCATCGGCTCCGCTTGCGGACAAGCCGGTCAGCACCGCCGCCAAGCCCAAGCCGCCCGCATCGGTTCTGTCGACTGACCTGACCGTCAAAGGCAATCTGCGCACCACCGGTGACATCCAGATCGAAGGCACCGTCGAAGGCGACATTCGCGCCCATATGCTGACGGTCGGCGAAGGCGCCACCATCCGCGGTGAAATCATGGCCGACGATATCGTCGTCAACGGCCGGGTGATCGGTCGCGTGCGTGGCCTGAAGGTCCGCCTGACCTCGACCGCGCGCGTCGAAGGCGACATCATCCACAAGACCATCGCAATCGAAAGCGGCGCCCATTTCGAGGGCTCGGTTCAGCGTCAGGACGACCCGCTGTCGGGTCAGGGCCAGCCGGTCAAGAAACCTGCGGCTCCGGCGGCAAAAACCGAACAATACTCCGGGTTCCAGACGATTCGACGGGCGCCCTTTGTGGCGCCCGTTGTCGTTTCAGCGCCCTACCCGCCTTAGTGCAGCGCGCGCTTATACAGGTGCCATGTCGCATGGCCCAGCACCGGCAGCACCAGCAACAGCCCCATGAACATCGGCACCATGCCGATGAACAGCAACAGCGTCACCATCACCCCCCACAGCGCCATCGTGCCGATATTCCTGAGCGAGGTCTGGAAGCTGACGATCATGCCGGTGACGAAATCAATCTCGCGGTCCAGCAACAGCGGCAGACCGACCACGGTGATCGCAAAAATCAGTGCCGCCAGCGCCGCCCCGACCAGCGACCCCACGCCCAGCATCATCAGCCCGTTGGTGGTCAGATAAACCTCATACGAGCTGGAGATATTGGTCATTGTCGACAGGCCCAGAAACAGCGCGAAAATCATGTGGCCGATAAAGGACCAGAACAGAAAGATCAGCACGATGATCGCGCAGATCGACGGCAATTGCCGGTTCTTCTGCCGCCAGACCACGCCGACGATCTCGCGCCAGACCAAGGGTTGCCCCAGATCCAGCCGGTGACTGACCTCATACAGCCCCACCGCCGCGAACGGACCCAGCAGCGGAAAGCCGAACACTGCGATCGCCAGCCAGTAAATCTGCCCGGTCCAGCGGGTCAGCCAGAACAGCGCGATACCGCAAACCACGTAGAACCCGCCGAAAAACGCGCCATAGACCGGGGCCGCCAGAAAATCGCGCCATCCCGCGCTCAGCGCCGCCCACAGGTCTGATGTGCTGATCAGCTGAATTTCCGGTTTGGCCGATGCTTGCGGCGCATCCGTCATGGTCATGGTTCGTCCTCCCTCGTGCCCAGCGGGCAGGCAGAGCATGACCGGCAATCGTCGATCAATCAACCAAAACGGAATGTGTCTCTGTCGCTATTTTTTACCGGGCGCGGATCAATCGTCGCCCTGTGCCTCGGCCCGGCTTTTCCCGGCGACGTTCAGCGCCAGTGTCGCGGCCATAAAGCCGTCCAGATCGCCGTCCAGCACGCCCTTGGTGTCCGAGGTCTCGTGACCGGTGCGCAGGTCCTTGACCATCTGATAGGGCTGCAACACGTAGCTGCGGATCTGGTTGCCCCAACCGGCGTCGCCCTTGGCCTCGTGCGCGGCGTTGATATCGGCGGTGCGGCGGTCCAGCTCCATCTGATACAGGCGCGATTTCAGCGCCTTCATGGCGATGTCGCGGTTCTGGTGCTGGGATTTCTCGGAACTGGTCACGACGATCCCGGTCGGAATATGGGTGATCCGCACGGCCGAGTCGGTGGTGTTCACGTGCTGACCGCCCGCCCCTGATGACCGGTAGGTATCGACGCGGATGTCCGAGGGGTTCACCTCGATCTCGATATTGTCGTCCACCACCGGATAGACCCAGACCGAGCTGAACGAGGTATGGCGTTTCGCGGCGCTGTCATAGGGCGAAATCCGCACCAGACGGTGCACGCCGCTTTCGGATTTCAGCCAGCCATAAGCGTTGTGGCCGGAAATCTTGTAGGCGGCGGATTTGATCCCGGCCTCGTCCCCGGCGCTTTCCGATTGCAGTTCGACCTTATAGCCCTTCTTTTCGGCCCAGCGCACATACATCCGCGCCAGCATCGACGCCCAGTCACAGCTTTCGGTGCCACCGGCACCAGCGTTGATTTCAAGGAAGGTGTCGTTGGCGTCGGCCTCGCCGTCCAGCAGCGCCTCAAGTTCCTTGGCGGCGGCGGTTTCGCGCAACGACGACAGCGCGGCCTCGGCCTCGCGGATCACGTCAGCGTCGTTTTCCATCTCGCCCAATTCGATCAGTTCGATATTGTCGTCCAGATCGCGGCTGATGCCCTTGTAGGTGTCGATGGAATCCAGCAGCGCCTGACGCTCGCGCATCAGCTTTTGCGCACCCTCGGGGTCGTTCCACAGCTCGGGGTCTTCGACGCGGGCGTTGAATTCTTCCAGACGAAACTCGGCGGTTTCCCAGTTCATCCGCTGCGCCAGCAGTTTCAGGGATTTGCGGATATCCTCGACTGTGTTTTGCGTCTCGGCGCGCATGGGGAAACCTTATTGTTAGTGTAAACTCAGAGCGAGGTGATAGCCGCTTGGGCCGGGACGGGCAAGGGAGCTGTGGCGCGCCGGGCGGCGTTTTTGCCTGCCGCGCGCCCGCCCGCGATCAGATCAATACAGCCCGCCCGAAGACACCGAGCCAAAGCTGGCTTTCGGTCCCACGGTCGCCTTCTTGCCAGTCGAGGTCGTGACCACCGCGCCCGAGTCGGATTCCCCCGGCTCGAACAGCGGCAGGTCCGACCCCATGGCAAAGCCGCCATCGACCAGCGCCGCCATGCCGAACAACGGATCTTCGCCATCGCGGAAATATTCGGCCACGACGTTTTCGCCCTC
>NZ_JBFHDW010000031.1:0-13788 GCF_041584535.1 Actibacterium sp.
CCATGCGGCCGATGATCCGGGAACGCTTCTCGGGAAAAGGCTTTTGCCCGATGAGATGCGGGTCCGGATCTGACTGCGATTGAAAAGGCAAGCCATCCGGTCGGCGCGGTCGCGTTGCGGTATGCGCGCCCGTGCCTGACGGGCGCGCATTTTGGGTCAGGCGCTGAGGTTGATCTTCAGCGCTTTTTCTTTCGCGGCATTCCCGAACACGTCATAGGCCGCCATCATGTCGTTCAGGTCGAACCGGTGGGTGATCAGTTTGGCCGGGTCGATTTTGCCCGACTGCACCGTTTTCATCAGCATGGGGGTGGTATTGGTATTCACCAGCCCCATCGAGATGTTGATGTTCTGAATCCACAGGTTTTCCAGATGCAACTCGACCGAGGCGCCATGCACGCCGACGTTGGCGATGCGGCCGCCGGGGGCGATGATCTGTTGGCAGACGTCAAAGGTCGCGGGGACGCCGACCGCCTCGATTGCCACATCGACACCGACGCCGCCGGTCAGCGCGCGCAGCTTTTCAACCACGTTGCCTTCGGAGACGTTGATCAGATCGGTTGCGCCGAACTGACCGGCAACCTCCAGACGGTTGGCGTCCATGTCGACCATGATGATCCGACCGGGCGAATAGAATTGCGCGGTCAGCAGCGCCGCCATGCCGATCGGGCCAGCGCCAACGATCGCAACGGTGTCACCCGGGCCAACCTGACCGGACAGAACCCCGATCTCAAGCCCGGTCGGCAAGATGTCCGACAGCATCACCAGCGCCTCTTCGTCCGACCCCGCCGGGATCGGGTGCAACGAGTTGTCTGCGTGGGGAATGCGGACATATTCGGCCTGCGTGCCGTCGATCAGATGGCCCAGTTGCCAGCCGCCATCCGAGCAATGCGAATAAAGCTGACGCTTGCAATTCGGACAGCTGCCACATGCGGTAATGCACGAAATCAGAACCGCGTCGCCTTTTTTGAACGTGCGCACACCCGAGCCGACTTCTTCAACGATACCAACGCCTTCGTGGCCCAGCGTCCGGCCTTCGGCCACGGTCGGGACATCGCCTTTCAGAATATGCAGATCGGTGCCGCAGATCGTGGTTTTGGTGATCCGCACGACCACATCGGTCGGCAGTTCGATCTTGGGCATCGGTTTCTCGACCCAGGCCCGTTTTCCCGGTCCCTGATAGACTAGTGCTTTCATTGAATTCTCCTCCCATAGTTGGAATTCCGGTCGCAGAATGCCAAGCTATCGCGTGCCAGAGGTGTCCGATTTTAATACAGTGTTTCGGACAGGGTCGGACAGGTGCGGCGCTATTGGGTTCGGGCAGGGCGCAGTCCGAAACTTTCCAGTTTCAGATACAGCGTCGAGCGCGCGATCCCCAACCGCCGCGCGGCTTCGGACAGGTTGCCGCCGGTCGCGTCGATCATTGCCTCGATATCCGCACGTTCGCGTTCACGCAGGGCTTCGGCGCGCGGGCGGGGGTGGGGCGGTGTGGTTACGGCCAGCGGCAGGTCCGGCACATCGACCAGCCGGTTTTGCGAGGTCACCGACAGCGCCTGAACAAGGTTGCGCAGCTCTTTCAGGTTGCCGGGCCAGTCATAAGCGTTCAGCAGGCGTTGCGCCGCAGGGGTAAAGCGGATGGGACGGCGCCGCGACCCGGTCACAGCTTGTTCCGCGAACACCCGGGCAAAGGGCAGGATCTCGGCGCGCTGATCCCGCAGCGGCGGCAGGCCAAGCTGGGCACCTATAAGGCTGTCGTAAACGTCGCGCCGCACCCGGCCGCTTTTCACAAGCGTTTCGGGATCGGTCGGGCTGACCGAAAGCAGCCGCGGCTTTTGCCCCGCGCCAAGGGCAAGGTGGCTGGTGAGCAGATGCAAAAGGTCGGGCGCGGTTTCGGCCGGGTCCAGCAGCACAACCAGCCCGCCGCGCCGGCAGGTCTCATACAGCGCCCCGCCCGGTGCCAGATCCCGGCGCAGCGCCTGAGCTGTCAGCGTGGCACAGTGCAGCACCTCGACCGGCCCCTCGGACGCGAACGCGGTGGCCAGATCCCCGGCCAATGTTTCCTTTCCGGTGCCGCTTTCGCCGGTCAGAACCAGCGGAACCCGCGCGATCAGATAGTCACGCGCCCGCGCGCGCAGTTGTTTCCATGTCGGCGTTTGCAGCACCGATGGCGGCGTCAGCGCGCCTATGCGCGACTGCGGCTTGCGCGACGGGGCCGGAAGCTTGATGCGCGGGACGACGTAATCCTGGCGCCGAAGATGCGCCAGCAGGCCGATCTGCTGGCCGTTCCGGTAAATGATTTCCGCATCGGCGCCGGGGATATGTGCGGCGAACTCGGCCGCGATCCGGTGGTCGGGTTGATGCTGTAAATGACGCGCCAGGCCGGATATCCGTTCGCAAACCTGCGGATCGAAATAGGCAAGCGCGTCGCCAGAGCTGGCCCTGACACAGCGCCCGAACCGGTCGAACAGCACAAACCCATCGGTCTTGTCACGGCCCAAGACCGCGTCCAAAAGCGCGGCGTGTTCCTGTGATAGCGTGGCATTCAGGATCGCCGTGACCTGTCCGGCAATGGCAATCGACAGGGCGGCGGCATAGGCGTGCTGGTCGGTGCTTGGGCCGGTAATATCCAGAACCCCCATCAGGGCGCCGGTTGCCGGGTGATGAATGGGGGCGGCGGCGCAGCTCCATTTCTGGATGTTTTCGCAGAAGTGCTCGGCGCCGGAAATCTGCACCGGTTTTCCGATGTGCAGGGCGGTGCCAATCGCATTGGTGCCGATCGCGGCCTCGTTCCAGCACCCGCCTATCAGCAGGCGGTCGTCCTGGGCGCGGTCGACGATATCGGGGCTGCCGTCGGCCTCAAGAACCACGCCGCGGGCGTCGCACAGCACAAGGATCGTCCGGTTCTCGCGCAGCATTTCGATGTGGCGGGCCACGATTTCGCGGGAGGCGCCCAGCAGATCGCCATTGCGCCGGTGCAGGGTCGGGAATTCGGCCGCGTCGATCAGCGGCGCGCGTTTGCGGGTTTCAGGCAGGTTATACAAGGTCGCCCGGTGCCAGGATTGCGCCACCAGATCACGCACGCCGGGCGGGGTCAGGCCAAGGCTTCTGAACTGTTCCCACTCTTCCTTGCGCGGTGATTGCATCGGTTCTGCTCCGGTCAGACCGCTAAAATAGAGCACCGCCAAACACCCGTGTCAAATCACCGATTTGGCCGTCCGGCGTCCGGTCACCACGGGCGTCCGGACGTTCGACAATCGAACGCCTGCCGGGCCGGAAATCTGGTGGCAGATAAAATGAGAAAATAAAAAACTAGCAATAACAATATCTTGAAACTTTTTTCGGGTCGCGCGGCGGCCTGTGGAACGAAACCTGCATCCCTCAGGGGCAGGATCGACGGTCCGGCCATAGGGAGAGGAGCCCCAATCGCCGCAAGGACCGTGGCCCCGGCGTCTGGCACGCCGTTCAAGGCAGGATCACTGCGCAACAAAGATGGGAGGAGAGATGCACGATGGCATTTCAGATCAATATCGATAACGGAGGGACGCTGACCGATGTGTGTATCATGTCGGATGACGGCGTTCAGAAAACCAAGGTTCTGACCACACCCTACGATTTGTCGAAATGTTTTTTCGAGGGCCTGACCAAGGCTTCCGAAGTGGTCTATGGCGCGGCGGACGTGAAACGTCTGCTCGAAGAAGTGGACCTGATCCGCTATTCCACCACGCAGGGCACCAACGCGATCTGCGAGCGCAAAGGCCCCAAGCTGGGTCTGGTGCTGGACACCGGGTCCAAGGCCCTGGTGGCGGCGCTGCGGTCGCATGATCCCGAAGTTTATGATGCCCTGATCGGTGACCGCGTGGCCTTTGTCGACATGGCGACTTTGGACGGCGACGACGCCGAGGTCGATGTGGTCAAGGTGATCAACCAACTGACCGCGATGGGCGCGAACCGGCTGGTCGTCTGCTTTGGCGGCGACGGCTTCGAAGCGGCCGAAGAGCGCGTGAAAAAGATCGCGCTGCGCAAATACCCGCGCCATTTGCTGGGCGCTGTGCCGGTCCTTTATGCCTCGGACCTGACCACCGACGTCAACCCGGATCGCCGCGCTTGGTCGGCGGTCATCAACTCTTTCCTGCACCCGTCGATGGAGGCTTTCCTCTATAACGCCGAAAATCGTCTGCGGGCCTATCGCACGAAAAACCCGCTGTTGATCTTCCGCAATGACGGCGACGCTTCGCGCGTGGCCAAGACCGTGGCGATCAAGACCTATTCCTCGGGGCCGCGTGGCGGCATGGAAGGGGTCAAGACCTTTGCCGGGCTATATGGCTTCCGCGATACCGTTTCGATCGACGTTGGCGGCACCACGACCGATATCGGCCAATGCACGGAAGGTGCGCTTGCCGAAATTCGCCGGGGTCATGTCGAAGGGATCTCGGTCTCGTTCCCGCTGTGCGAGATCATCTCGGCCGGTGCCGGGGGCAGTTCGATCTTCCGGGTGAAAGACGGCAAGATCACCATCGGTCCCGAAAGCGTCGGCGCCTTGCCGGGCCCGGCCTGTTTCGGTCGCGGCGGCAAAGAGGCGACCATCACCGATGCCAGCCTGCTGTTGGGTCTGTTCGATCCGCAGTCGTATTTCGGCGGCGGCATGGGGCTGGATCTGGCGCGTGCCGAAGCGGCGATCATGGCCAATGTGGCCGAGCCGCTGGGCATTGATCTGGACACCGCTTTGATCGCGATGTCGGATGCGTTCGAGGCAAAGATTGCCGAAGAACTGCACCGGTTCACCAAGATTGCCCCGGATACGGTGATGATGGCCTTTGGCGGCGCTGGTCCGCTGAACGCTTGCGGCGTGGCCGAAAAGGCGGGGATTTCCCGCGTTGCGGTTCCGGCGATGGCAGCGGTCTTTTCGGCCTATGGCATCGGCGCCTGCGACGTGTCGCAACGCTATGCGGTCAGCCTGACGGGGGCCGATACGGCCAGCCTGAACGACGCGCTTGCGGCGCTGAAGATCAAGGCATCGCGCGACATGTTCGCCGAAGGCTTTGGTCCGGGCACCTACACCATCGTCGCCCAGTTGGTCGCGCAGACCGATGACGGCGAGGTCACCTATCCGATCACCGACGGGGCGACTTTCCCCCAGGCGCTGGCGACGGCTTCGGCAATCGAACTGGAACTGAGCGCGATCAAAAGCCTGCGTCAAAGCGATACCGGCCATATTGCGGTCACCCGCAAGGCCGAGGCCAAGGCCGCGGACACCCGCAACGTTCTGGTGCCGGGTCAGGGCCGCGCCGATCTGCCGGTCTATCGGCTGGGCAGCATGGCCAAGGGCGATTTCGCCTCGGGTCCTGCGATCCTTGAAGAAGACTATTTCACCGCTCGCGTGCCTGCGGGCTGGAGCTTTGTCGTCTCGGATGCGGGCGACGTGATTTTGGACCGGGAGGGCTGAACGATGAAAATTCCGATGACGGAATATCTGCGGATTGATCTGGAAACCGAGAAGTGGGAGTGCCGCGTCTGCGATCACGTGATCGCCCCGGCCGAAGGGAATTACAAAGAGGGTCTGTTGGTTCACAACCGTGACCCGCGCGAAATTCACCCGCCGATCATCGACCCGGACAAATACCGGTTCACCTTTAGCCCGGATCCGGAATGGGTGCGCATTCTTGAATTCTGCTGCCCGAATTGCGGCACGCAGGTCGAAACCGAATACGCCATTCCGGGGCATCCCCCGCTTTGGGACATGCAGGTCGATGTTGCCGCCCTCAAGGCGCAATGGATGGCCCGCGGTCCTGCGGCTCTGCCGGATGCCGGGCCGGTCGTGATGCCTGAGCGTGGCCACGGCCACTAAGCGCGACACCGAAACAAGACCAAAGCCCGCGCCACACCGGCGCGGGAGATCCCGGGGAGCGAGCGCCGTCGAGGAGGATGGCCGTCCCCGCAGCAGAAAAGGGAGCGAGAATGAAACGTGTATCCGTTGATATCGGCGGCACCTTCACCGACTGTTTTGTCGTTTGGGGCCAGCAATATATCGAAACCAAGGCCCTGACGACGCATCACAACCTTGCGATGGGCTTTAACGAAGCTCTGGGCAAGGCCTGCGATACGCTGGGTCTGGGGCTTGAGGAAATTCTCGGCGAGGTGGACAGCGTGCGCTATGCCACCACGCTGGGAACCAACGCGCTGATCGAGCACAAAGGCCCGAAAATCGGCATGCTGGTGACGGCAGGCTATGAGGCGACCGTGCCTCTCAGCCGGGCGCGCGGCTATGGCGAAGGTCTGGACAATCTTGGCCAGCAGGACATGCCGAACGCCCAGCGTCCCGACCCTCTGGTCGAGCCGCACATGATCTACGGCGTCCGCGAGCGTCTGGATTTCCAGGGCAACATGGTGATGAAACTGGACGAGGAAGACGTGCGTCGCCAATTGCGCGAACTGGTCGACCGTGGTGCGCAGATCATCGTGGTTGCGCTGGTCAACTCGGTTGTGAACCCGGCGCATGAACAGCGGATCGAAGAGATCGTGCTGGAGGAATACCCGTCGCATCTTTTGGGGGCGATCCCGGTGATCCTGTCGCATCAGGTTGCGGGCCGCAAAGGCGAATATGTCCGCGCGACCTCGGCCATTGTCGATGGTTACCTGCACTCGACGATGTATCACGCGCTGTCGGCGCTGGAGCAGAACCTGCGGGCGCATCGCTATGAGAAACCCATGCTGGTGATCCACAACTCGGGCGGCATGGCGCAGCTCAACTCGACCGATGCGCTGCAAACCATCCACTCGGGTCCGGTGTCGGGGATCGGTGCGTCCGAGCACCTGTCGCTTCAGGCCGAACTGGGTAATGTCGTCGCCACCGACATGGGCGGCACCTCGTATGACATCGGTATCGTCGTCGAAGGCGGGATCAAGCACTATGACTTCAACCCGGTTATCGACCGCTGGCTGGTGTCGGTGCCGATGGTTCACCTTGTGACGCTGGGCGCCGGTGGCGGGTCTATTGCCTCATATGACCGGATGTATAAGACGGTGAAATGCGGGCCCGAAAGCGCCGGATCCGATCCGGGGCCGGCCTGTTACGATCGCGGCGGCATGCGCCCGACCGTCACCGACGCCGACCTGTTGCTGGGCTATCTGGACGCCGAGAACTATGCCGGTGGGTCGATCCCGCTGAACCCGCGCCGTGCCAAGGCCGCGGTCGAGGACGCCCTGTGCGACGAGTTGGATTGCGACGTGATCGAGGCGGCCAAGCTGATCCGCGAAAAGGTCGATGACAACATGGCCAACGGTCTGTTCACCGAGCTGCGTGCCCGGGGCTATGACCCGAAGGACTTTACCATGCTGGCCTATGGCGGCAACGGTCCGCTGCATTGCTGCGGCATCGCGCAGAACCTGTCGATCGACAAGATTCTGGCCCCGCCGCTGTCGTCGGTGTTCTCGGCCGTCGGCGCCGGCAACATGCACCAGCTGCATATCCACGAACAGTCGCTGTACATGGTGCTTTACGACAGCAACACCCGTCACATCTTTGACGATTACGACCGCTTCAATGCGATTGTGAGCGACCTCAAGGAAAAGGGCACGCAGGACCTGCTGCGTCAGGGTGTGCCGCTTGATCAGATCCAGCACGATCTGGAACTGGACATGCGCTATGGCAACCAGTTGGTGCAGACCACGGCCGTTATCCCGTCGCACGAAGTGCACGGCCCGGCCGATGTTCTGGCGATCATTTCGCAATTCTCGAACGACTACGGCAAACGCTTTGGCGAAGGCTCTCAGGCGCCCGAGGCCGGCATCCGTATCAACACCATCCGGGTCGCGGCCTATGCCAAGCACGAGACGGTCAAGTTCGAGGACATCAAGCCGCTGCCCAAGCCCGAGCGCAAGGCGCCCCCCGCGCCGCAAAGCCATCGGACCTGTCACTTCGTCGGCTTCGACCAGGCGTTCGATACCCCGGTCTGGGCCCGCAAGGACATCGCTCCGGGCGTCGAGATCGAGGGGCCGGCAATTGTCGCCTCTGAGGTCACAACCTTCCTTGTGAACCCCGGCTGGACCTATGTCGCGGCGAAACAGGATGCCTCGTGGTTCCTGCGCAACGAAGCGCCGGTCACCCGTCACTAAGTCAATCCGGTCCCCGGCGCAGAGGAGGCGCCGGGGACCCGTACCCCGACAGGAGGAGAGTCCCATGAACAAGATGCTTACCCCGGCCAAAACGCCCACTCTGGAAGAAATGAACCTGATCAAGAAGTTTCTTGATGACACCACGCTGTTTCTCGGCCCCGATCCCGAGATCATGCAAAACCATGACCTGATGCCGCGGACCGATATCGAGGACGCCGCCATCGCCAACGTCAACGACGCCCATACCATTGCCAAGATCCGCGACCGCATTCAGTCGGGTTGTGACGAAGGCTATGAGATGGTCGAACAGATGGGGGCAGCCCCCGGCGCGAAATGGGGCGACGTGATCACCGGCGTCTATTCCGCCAGTGGCGACCTTGCCATCGCTTCGGCGGGCGGCGTGCTGATCTTTTCGGCGCTTGTGCACCATCCGATCAAGTTCATCATCAAGAACTGGATGAACGAACCGACCGTCGGCGTGAACGAGGGCGATGGCTTTATCCACAACGACTCGCGCTATGGCAACGTGCACAACACCGACCAGTCGATGATCATTCCGATCTTCCACAAGGGCAAACTGGTGTGCTGGGTCGCTTCGACCGTGCACGAAGGCGAAAACGGCGCGATCGAACCTGGCGGTATGCCGTCCATGGCCGAAAGCCCGTCCGACGAAGGCCTGAAGATGTCGCCGTTCAAGGTGGTCGAGAACTATCAGATCAAGCGCGATATCCTGACCTTCCTGCAAAACTCGGTGCGCGAGCCCAAGCTGCAATATGAAGACATGAAGGTGAAACTGTTCGCCTGTCTGCGGATCAAGCAGCGGATCGAGGAAACCCTGAACTCCGATGGCCCCGAGGCACTGATGGCGACCCTGCGTCTGACCATGGAAAACGTGCGCGCCGAAGTGAAGCGCCGGATCTCGGAATGGCCGGACATGACCGTGCGCAGTTATATCATTCAGGACTCGACCCTGCGTGAAAACTGTGTGGTCAAGATCAACTGCAAACTGACGAAAACCGGCGACCGGCTGATCTTTGACTTCCGCGGCTCCAGCCCTGAATTCACCAACCGCGCCACCAATACCATCGTGGCCGGCCTGAAGGGCATGCTGGCGCAGGTGTTCTTGTGCTATGTCTGGCCGGATCTTCCGCGCGGTCAGGCGGCGTTCGCCCCGATCGAGGTGATCACCGATCCGCATTCGATCGTGAACTGCTCGTATGACGCGCCGAACTCGCAATCGCTGATGTCGATCTTCACCGGCTTCACGGCGGGCCAGCATGCAGTGGCAAAGTTCCTGTATTCCTGCCCGGAAAAGTTCACCAAGGTGCATGCGCCGACCTTCAACATGATCAACACCTTCATCTGGGGTGGGGTCAGCCAGCATGGCGAAACTCTGGGCAACCTTTGCGCCGACCTGAACGGGATGGGTGCCGGGGCCACGGCCAACCGTGACGGCGAACACGCGCTGGCGCCGATCTTTGCGACCATGGCCGATATCGGCGAACAGGAGCTGAACGAAGAAGAAGTGCCGTTCCTGCAGCTTGTGTCGAAAAAGATGACGCGCGATGCCATTGCTCCGGGCAAATACCGGGGTGGCCAGGGCTATACCATGATGGTGGCGACCAAGGACTCAGAGCAGTGGGGCTTTATGACCACTGCGCAGGGCGCGAAAATCCCGCCGCTGCAAGGTCTGTTCGGTGGCTATGCCTGCGGCACCTATCCGCTGTCCAAGGTCAAGAACGTCGACGTCTATGACGTGCTGATGAACGAGCCCGAGCGCTTCCGTCACTCGATCGAAGAAATCATGAACGAACAGCCCTTCGATGATGCCGATTACTCGACGCATCACATGGGGATGGGCTTTGAGATTTCCAAACGGGGCGAACTGTTCATGATCAGCCAGGGCGCGGGCGCCGGCTATGGCGACTTGCTGGAACGCGATCCCGAGAATGTCATCCGTGACATCGAAGAGGGCCTGATTTCGCCCGAAGTCGCGGCCCGCCTGTATAAGGTGGTGTTCGATGCCGACACGCTGGCCATCGACTTTGACGCGACCGAGGCCGCCCGTGCCGAAGAACGTCAGGCACGGATTGCGCGCTCGGTTCCCTATGCCGAGTTCGTCAAAGGCTGGAACCAGCCCAAGCCGCCCGCGCATCTGCAGTATTTCGGATGCTGGGGCGATGATGTCGGCACGCTGTATATGGGCTCGCCCGAGGTGACCCGCAGAGGCAATCAACCGCGTCCCAACTACATGATGCATCCGAAAGACGTGCGCATCGCCGAACTGGAGGCCCGTCTTGTTGCCGCCGGAGCCATGGGAGACGAAAAGAAATGAGCCAATATCTAGCAGAAGATCTACCCGCTGCGACGGGTACGAAGGCGCTGCGGATCTGGCTGAAGTCGTCGGGCTATGCCCGGCGGCTTCTGCTGGGTGAGGGCGGCGATCCATGGGGCGAAGGCGCGGCGAAATACCTGTCCTATTTCTCGCAGGCGCGCGGCCTGTTGCGCGGTGATGTGGCCGAGGTCGATCTGGGCGATCTGTTCCGCTCGTGGTTGGCTCATCATCCGGCGCTGGTCGCCGAGATGGGCAGCAAGAAACGCGCCACCTATCCGTTGCGGCGGATGCTGGAAGAGGACGGCCCGCGCCGGTTGCTTGACGAGGTGGCCGAGGCCGTCGCCGCCCATCTGCAAGGGCAGGTGCCGATGGTTCTGGTCATGCCCGCCCCCGGCGCATGGCTGGCCGAGGCACAGCAGATGGCAGGGCGCCCGACCGAGGTCGATGACGACGCGGTCGAGGATGCGGCGATGTATGTGGCCGATTTCCTGCGCTGCGTGGCCGGACGCCCGGTGGGTGGCCTGTTGCTGGAGGAAGGCCCCGAGCCGGGTCCGGCGGCGCGCTATACCCCGGTGCTGAACGCGGCGAAACATTACCGCTGGGCCGTGGTCGGTCGCAATGTCGCCCCCGATGGCGCACAGGTGTTCGATGCCGTGATCGGTGCCGATGCCGGGGTCACGGGCCGCGATGTCAGCACCGAACTGTTTGCGACCGGCGACTTGCCCGAGCGCGGCGCGGACCAGTTTTATTTTGCCGAAATCCCGGTGGGCCACGCCCCTGAGGCGGTTCTGGACGCGCTGGCCCGGTTGCGCGGCTAGGGCGGCCCTGAAGCGGTTCCGCACATCTCCCCGTGTGCGGCTCTGGCGGGTCGGTGCGGCTATTCTCCACTGTGCGGACCCACGCCAAAACGGCGCCCTCTCCTCCGGGGGCGCCGTCATTCTTTTAGGGAGTGGATCAGGCTTGCGCCGTGCGCAGGATTGCCACGCTTTCCTTCAGGCCAAAGCGGTCCAGCTTGACGTAAAGCGTGCTTTTCGCGATCCCCAACTCCCGCGCGACCGACGTCAGATTGCCCTGATGGGCCCGGATCGCGCGCATGATCGCTTCGCGCTCGACCAGTTCCAGCGGGCTGATCGCGGGTTGATCCGATTGTGGGGTCTCACTTGACGACATCTCGGCCAAGCCCAGATCGTGCGGCAGATGTTCGGCCTCCAGACGGTCGCCGTCACAGATCAGCAAGCTGCCTTCCAGCGCATTGCGCAATTCGCGGATATTGCCGGGCCAGTCGTGCTGTTCCAGCGCGCGTTGCATCTCGGGGCCGATCTGAGGGGCAGGGCGGTCATAGCGCGCGGCGATCTGGGCCAGCAGATGCTGGGCCAGAGGTACGATGTCGCTGCGCCGCTCGCGCAGGGGCGGCAGTGCCAGCGAGGTCACGGCGATGCGGTAATACAGATCCATGCGGAACCGCCCGGCCTTTACCTCGGCTTGCAGGTCGCGGTTGGTGGCGGCGATCAGGCGGAAGCTGACCTTGCGCGGGTGGTTCTCGCCGATGCGGCAAACCTCGCCGGATTCCAGAACGCGCAACAGATGCGGTTGCAGATCCAGCGGCATTTCCCCGATTTCATCCAGAAACAGCGTGCCGCCATCGGCGGCTTCGATCTTGCCGGTCATGCCGCCGCGCTTGGCGCCGGTGAACGCGCCCTCGGCATAGCCGAACAGCTCGCTGGTCAGCAATTCACGCGAAAAGCCGCCGCAATTGACCGCCATCAGCGGCCCTTTGGGATTGGGGCCCATGTCGTGAAACGCCCGGGCGAATGCATCCTTGCCGACGCCGGTTTCGCCCAGCAACAGCACCGGAACCGAGGCCTTGGCCAATTGCCGCGCCCGGCGCACTGCGGCCACATAGGGCGGCGCCGCACCGATCAGCCGCCCGAAGGCATCCGTGGTCGGGGCGGATTGCGTCACGTCGCGAATGGCTGTGCGCCGCACCAGCGCGCTGCGGTCCGGCAGCACAAGGATCGAGCCAAGCCGCTCGCCTTCGGCGGTCACCGGTTCGATCCAGTCGTGATCGACCCATGACGGCATTTTTTCCGGCGCAAGTTTGCCATCGCGCCACGGCAGGGTCAGATCGCGGATCGTGGTCGCCTGATCGTTGCGGCTTTTGGCCAGATGCGTCATCAGCTCGGCCGCCCGGTCGTTGGCCTTGACGGCGCGCCCATAGCGATCGAACACGATCAGACCATCGCGCCCGGCTTGGTTGAGGCGGTTCAGGTAATGATCCAGCAACCGGTAGCGCAGGTTCATTTCCCGCCGCGCCAGCCGGTTTTCGATCCGCCCGGCGGCCGCAACCGCCAACGCCAGTTCGTGGCGGCTATAGCTGTCGGTCAGGCCGGAAATGTCGATAGCGCCCAGGATCGTCTGGCTGATCGGGTCGCGGATCACGCTGGCCGAACAGGACCAGCGCTTGATGCCCGAGCAGAAATGTTCGGAGGAATGGATTTGAATCGCCTGCCCGATTTCCAAAGCGGTGCCAATCGCGTTGGTGCCGCAACTGGCCTCGCTCCAGCTTGCGCCGGGCATCAGGTGGATGTTCTCGGCCGGGTCGCGCAGCGAGGTGTCGCCCTCGATCGACAATACGACCCCCGCCGCATCGGTCAGCACCATTACCGTTCCGGTCTCGGACAGAAAATCGCGCGCTGACGCCATGACCGAGGCGCTGGCCTCGATCAGATCGGCGCTATGTTCCAGCAGTCCATACAGCGGATCGCCCGAGATCGGCGGCGGTGCCTGATCGCGTGTCGGGTCGACCTTGCCGTGACAACGGCGCCATGAATCGTCGATCAACCGACGCAGCGCATCCGAGCCGGGTTCGTCACCCTGCAAGAACCGCTCCCATGAGGTCATGACCTGCCGGTCATTCTCGGGTCGTGAAAATTTCTGGCGCAAAGCGGTTCCCGGCATTGCAGCATTCCTCCCGTCGTGGCCTGACCGTCGGCCGCCCCCTCCCTGGGACAGAACTCCGTCGGCATCGCGGCGACCTTGGCCGCCCGTGAGCCTTTTTCTGTGGACAGTTTAACATTCTTTGGCCGCGCAAACAGTTTTTTTACGTTTGCGCAGGGGGTTGAGCGGTTTCCTGAGCATCTTGAGGCGGCGCGAAAGCGGGGCCAAAACCGGGGATCACCCCTAGGGCGCAGGGGCGGTGGCGGGGCGCGCACCCGTCCGGTATTCGCCCCGACCGCGCCCGGCGCCCGTCCGGGTTCCGAACGCCCTGCCGGGTGGCACCGTCCGGAAATCGGACGGTTTTGCGGCGCCGATTTCGGGCCATCCGCCGCAAGTCCTTGTTTGGC
>NZ_JBFHDW010000032.1:0-13711 GCF_041584535.1 Actibacterium sp.
ACCAACCCGCGCAACGAAGCCCCCGTGCTGAACGCCCGCATCCGCAAGGCCTGGACCAAGGGCGCAGACGTTCGGGTGATCGGGCCCAAGGCGGACCTGACCTATGAAGCCGCCCATCTGGGCAACGGCCGCGAAGCGCTGATGCAGGCCGTGGCCGACGCCGCCGCCACCGAAGGCGCGATCGTCATCGTGGGGCAGGGCGCCATCACCGAAGGCGACGGCATCAAGGTTCTGGCACAGGCACAGGCCCTGACCGAAAAGCTGGGCGGCAAGATGCTGGTCCTGCACGGCGCGGCCAGCCGCGTTGGTGCGATGGATCTGGGCGCTGTCACCGAAGGCGGCCTGGAAAAGGCGCTGGACGGGGCCGAGGTGATCTTCAACCTGGGTGCCGACGAGTTGGAAATCGGCGCGGGCCCCGTGGTGATCTACCAGGGCAGCCATGGCGACCGCGGCGCGCACCGGGCCGACATCATCCTGCCGGGCGCTGCCTATACCGAAGAAAACGGTCTGTTCGTGAACACCGAAGGCCGCCCGCAGCTGGCAATGCGCGCCGGGTTCGCACCGGGTGAAGCCAAGGAAAACTGGGCCATCCTGCGCGCGCTGAGCGCAGAGCTGGGATCGGCGCTGCCCTATGACACGCTGGCGCAGCTGCGTCAGGCGCTGGTCAAGGACGTGCCGCACCTGGCGCAGATCGACCAGGTGATCGAGAACGAATGGCAGGCGCTGGAAACGGCCAACCTGAAGGCGGGGGATTTCCGTCTGGCCATCGCCGCGGACGACCAGTTCTACCTGACCAACCCGATCGCCCGCGCCTCGGCGCTGATGGGGGAACTGGCGGCCAACGCCAAGGCCCGCGCGGCAACCCCGGTGGCGGCCGAGTGATGATCCGCGCCGCGTTCATATCCCTGGGCCTGACGGGCGCTCTGGCCGGTTGCGTGAACGCGCAGCCGGAGGCAGAGCCGTTCCGCCCGGCCTATCAGGGGATCGAAACGCAGCTGCTGGACGGTGACCTGGTGAATTTCCAGGTGGCAATGACCGGCGCCCGCACGGGCGAGGATGTGGCGGATTACGCGGAATGTGCAGCCGCACAGTACACGCTGATCCGTGGATACGGTTTCGCGCGCCACCTGCGCACGAACATAGAGCAACAGGGCAGCCTGTGGCGGGGGGATGCAATCTATACCATCTCGCCTGCGCTGCCTCGCGGAGTGATGACGATCGACGCCGAAGTCGTCGTCGCGCATTGCGCGGAAAACGGAATACCGACGGTGTGAGGACCTAATGGCAGACTTCTTTACCACCCCTTTCGGAATAGCGATCATCCTTGTCGCGCAATCGCTGGCCGTCGTGGCCTTCGTGATGATCTCTTTGCTGTTCCTGGTCTATGGTGACCGCAAGATCTGGGCCGCCGTCCAGATGCGCCGCGGCCCGAACGTGGTGGGCGTTTTCGGCCTGCTGCAATCGGTGGCGGACGCGTTGAAATACGTGCTGAAAGAGGTAGTCATCCCCGCCGGGGCAGACAAACCGGTGTTCATCCTGGCGCCGCTGACCTCTTTCGTGTTGGCGATCCTGGCTTGGGCGGTGATCCCGTTCAACGACGGCTGGGTCCTGTCGGACATCAACGTGGCGATCCTGTTCGTCTTCGCGGTCTCCTCGCTGGAGGTGTACGGCGTGATCATGGGCGGCTGGGCATCGAACTCGAAATACCCGTTCCTGGGCTCGCTGTGGTCCGCCGCGCAGATGATTTCCTACGAGGTCAGCATCGGCCTGATCATCATCGGCATCATCATCTCGACCGGCTCGATGAACTTCGGTGACATCGTGCGGGCGCAGGACGGAAGCTATGGGTTCTTCAGCTGGTACTGGCTGCCGCACTTCCCGATGGTGTTCCTGTTCTTCATCTCGGCACTGGCCGAAACCAACCGCCCGCCGTTCGATCTTCCCGAGGCTGAATCGGAACTGGTCGCGGGCTTTATGGTCGAATATTCCTCGACGCCCTACCTGCTGTTCATGGCCGGTGAATACATCGCCATCTTCCTGATGTGCGCGCTGATTTCGTTGCTGTTCTTCGGGGGCTGGCTGTCGCCGATCCCGGGCCTGCCGGATGGCGTGCTGTGGATGGTGGCGAAGATGTGGGTGTTCTTCTTCCTGTTCGCCATGGTGAAGGCCATCGTGCCGCGCTATCGCTATGACCAGCTGATGCGTCTGGGCTGGAAAGTGTTCCTGCCGATGTCGCTGGGCTGGGTCGTGCTGGTGTCGTTCTTCGCCCATTTTGAACTGTTCGGCGGCGCCTATGCCCGCTGGATGATCGGAGGCTGATCATGGCTGCAATCGACTATACCCGCGCTGCCAAGTATTTCCTGCTGATGGACTTTCTGAAAGGCTTCCGGTTGGGGATGAAGTATTTCATCCAGCCGGCGGCGACGCTGAACTATCCGCATGAAAAGGGTCCGCTGTCGCCCCGGTTCCGCGGGGAACACGCGCTGCGCCGCTATCCGAACGGCGAAGAGCGTTGCATCGCTTGTAAACTGTGCGAGGCCATCTGCCCGGCGCAGGCCATCACCATCGACGCCGAACCGCGCGAAGACGGCAGCCGCCGCACCACGCGCTATGACATCGACATGACCAAGTGCATCTACTGCGGCTTCTGCCAAGAGGCCTGCCCGGTGGACGCGATCGTCGAAGGTCCGAATTTCGAATTCTCGACCGAAACCCGCGAAGAGCTGTTCTATAACAAGGAAAAGCTTTTGGATAACGGTGCCCGCTGGGAAGCCGAGATCGCGCGCAATCTGGAAATGGATGCGCCCTACCGATGAGTGATTTCAGCAAACTCTTTGAGCAGATGCTCGAACAAAGCCACGCGATGGCCAAGGCTTTCAACCCCGCGCTGGAGAGCTTTCAGGTCAGTGGCTTTGACAAGCTGATTCCGACGATGCCCAAGAACTTCATGGACATGATGTGGGGCAACGCGTTCAACAAGGACGGTCTGGACGCCAAGACCCGGCTTTTGATCGTGGTCGCGGGTCTGACGGTGCTGGGCGCCCATGCCGAGCCGCAGTTCAAGGCCACCGTGCGCCACGCGCTCGAGGCCGGGGCCACCCAACAGGAAGTGACCGAAGTGATTTACCAAATGGCGATGCTGGGCGGCATCCCCGCTATGTCTCATGCCCTGCGTCAGGCGCAGGACGTGTTCAAGGAAACCGAGGAGGACAACGCATGAGCGTGGCCGATCTTGCCTTCTATCTGTTTGCCATCGTCGCGGTGGCGGCGGGCTTTTTCGTGGTCGTATCGCGCAACCCGGTGCATTCGGTGCTGTGGCTGATCCTTGCCTTCATTTCTTCGGCCGGCCTGTTCGTGCTGTTGGGGGCGGAATTCGTGGCGATGCTGCTGGTGATCGTCTATGTCGGCGCGGTTGCGGTGCTGTTCCTGTTCGTGGTGATGATGCTGGACGTCGATTTCGCCGAGTTGAAAGGCGAAATGGCCCGTCACATCCCGCTGGCCGGTCTGATCGGCGTGGTTCTGTTGCTGGAGCTGGGGATGATCTTTGGCACCTGGCGTTTCGGCCCCGATGCCATGGCGATGCGCGGCGCGGTTGCCCCGTCGCTGGCCGAGGCGCAGAACACCAAGGCGCTGGGTGACCTGATTTACGACCAATACATCTATCTGTTCCAGGCCGCTGGCCTGATCCTGCTGGTCGCCATGATCGGCGCGATCGTGCTGACCCTGCGCCACCGCACCAATGTGAAGCGTCAGGATATTCTGGCCCAGATCTATCGTGATCCGGCCAAAGCGATGGAACTGAAAGACGTGAAACCGGGGCAGGGCCTGTAACGGCCGCTCTGGAAAGATAAGAAAAGGCTCCGGGCGGTGTCCGGGGCTGCGACAGAAAAAGACGGAAAATCGGGCCTCAGCCCGGAGGGACGACATGATCGGATTGCACCATTACCTGACAGTCGCCGCGGCGCTTTTCGTCATCGGGATTTTTGGCATCTTCCTGAACCGGAAGAACGTCATCGTCATCCTGATGTCGGTCGAGCTTATGCTGCTGGCGGTCAATATCAACTTCGTCGCCTTCTCGTCCTATCTGGGCGATCTGGTGGGGCAGGTGTTCACCCTGTTCGTTCTGACCGTGGCCGCGGCCGAGGCCGCCATCGGCCTTGCCATTCTGGTCTGTTTCTTCCGCGCCCGCGGCTCGATCGCGGTCGAAGACGTCAACGTGATGAAGGGGTAAGCGACAATGGAAAGCATCATCCTCTTCGCTCCGCTGGTCGGCGCAATCATCGGCGGCTTTGGCTGGCGGATCATCGGCGAAAAAGGCGCGATGGTCGTGACCACCGGCCTGCTGTTCCTTGCCGCCCTGCTAAGCTGGGTCGTCTTCCTTACCTTTGACGGCGAGACCCAACATATCCAGATCCTGCGCTGGATCGAAAGCGGCACCCTGAGCACCGATTGGGCCATCCGTCTGGACCGCCTGACCGCGATCATGCTGATCGTCGTGACCACGGTGTCGTCGCTGGTGCACCTCTATAGCTGGGGCTATATGGCCCATGACCCGCAATGGGGCGAGGGCGAGACCTATAAGCCGCGCTTTTTTGCTTACCTGTCGTTCTTTACCTTCGCCATGCTGGCGCTGGTGACCGCTGACAACCTTGTCCAGATGTTCTTTGGCTGGGAAGGCGTGGGCGTTGCCTCGTATCTGCTGATCGGCTTTTACTGGAAGAAACCCTCGGCCAGTGCTGCCGCGATGAAAGCGTTCATCGTCAACCGCGTCGGCGACTTTGGCTTTGCTCTGGGCATTTTCGGCCTGTTCTTCCTGACCGACAGCATTGATTTCGACAATGTCTTCGCGGCGGCTCCGATGCTGTCCGAGACCAATCTCAGCTTCCTCTGGGCCGATTGGAACGCCGCCAACCTGCTGGCTTTCCTGCTGTTCATCGGCGCGATGGGTAAATCGGCGCAGTTGTTCCTGCACACCTGGCTGCCGGACGCGATGGAAGGCCCGACCCCGGTGTCGGCCCTGATCCACGCCGCAACCATGGTGACCGCCGGCGTGTTCCTTGTCTGCCGCATGTCGCCGCTGATGGAATTCGCTCCGGCTGCGATGTCGTTCATCGTCATCATCGGCGCGACCACCGCCTTTTTCGCCGCGACCGTCGGTCTGGTGCAGAACGACATCAAGCGCGTGATCGCCTATTCGACCTGTTCGCAGCTGGGCTATATGTTCGTGGCCGCCGGTTCGGGCGTCTATTCCGCCGCGATGTTCCACCTGCTGACCCACGCTTTCTTCAAGGCGATGCTGTTCCTTGGCGCCGGTTCGGTGATCCACGCGATGCATCACGAGCAGGACATGCGCAACTATGGCGGCCTGCGGAAGAAAATCCCGCTGACCTTCTGGGCGATGATGATTGGCACGCTGGCCATCACCGGCGTCGGTATTCCGCTGACCTCGATCGGTTTCGCTGGTTTCCTGTCCAAGGACGCGATCATCGAAAGCGCCTTTGCCGGTGGGTCGGCCTATGCCTTCTGGATGCTGGTCATCGCCGCCTGCTTCACTAGCTTCTATAGCTGGCGCCTGATGTTCCTGACCTTCTATGGCACGCCGCGCGGCGACAAACATGCGCATGACCATGCCCATGAAAGCCCCCCGGTGATGACCATTCCGCTGGGCGTTCTGGCCATTGGCGCGATCTTTGCCGGTATGGTCTGGTATGGCCCGTTCTTTGGCGACCATGACAAGCTGAACGCGTTCTTCGGTATCCCGGCCCATAACGTCGAGGCTGCCGAGGGTCACGCCGCCGTGGATCCGCATGCGGCTCCGGCGACGGAAACCCATGCCGCGGCCCCCGCGATGACCGAGCATGCTGCGCCGGTCGAGAACGGCACCGCAATGGCCACGACCGAGACTGCTGCTCCGGCTGAGGGTGACACCGCAATGGCGACCAGTGAGCATGTTGCTCCGGTCGAGAGCGCCACCGCGATGGCGACCAGTGAGCATGTTGCTCCGATCGTGAGCGAGACCGCGATGGCACCGACCGAGCATGCCGCTCCGGCTGACAGCCATGCTGTGGTGGCAGAGGCGCACCCGACCGCTCCGCAAGGCGCGATCTTCATGGGCCCCGACAACAACGTGATCGACGACGCGCACCATGCCCCCGTTTGGGTCAAGGTATCGCCGTTCATCGCGATGCTGATCGGCTTTGTGACCGCCTATCTGTTCTACATCGTCAATCCGGCGCTGCCCAAGCGTCTGGCCCAGGCGCAACAGCCGCTTTACCTGTTCCTGCTGAACAAATGGTATTTCGACGAGATCTACGATTTCATCTTCGTGCGTCCGGCGAAATGGCTTGGCAGCTTCCTGTGGCGGCGGGGCGACGGCAATGTCATTGATGGCACCATCAACGGTGTCGCGATGGGGATCGTGCCGTTCTTTACCCGCCTCGCGGGCCGCGCCCAGTCGGGTTATCTGTTCCACTATGCATTTGCCATGGTTCTGGGCATCGTTGTCCTTGTGACCTGGATGACTATTTCCGGCGGGGGAGCCCACTGATGGAAAACCTTCTGTCCCTTATCACCTTCATTCCGCTGATTGCTGCGGTGGTGCTGGCGCTGTTCCTGCGCGGCGAAGATGCCGCGGCTCAGCGCAATGCAAAAGGGGTGGCCCTGCTGGCGACCGGCTTTACCTTCGTGGTGTCGCTGTTCCTGCTGAACGGGTTCGATCCGTCGAACACCGGCTTCCAGTTCGTCGAAGAACGTCAGTGGCTGATGGGCCTGACCTATAAGATGGGCGTTGACGGGATCTCGATCCTGTTCGTGATGCTGACCACTTTCCTGATGCCGATCACCATCGCCGCCTGCTGGGGCGTCGAGCATCGCGTCAAGGAATACATGATCGCCTTCCTGCTGCTGGAAACCCTGATGCTGGGTGTGTTCTGTGCGCTGGATCTGGTGCTGTTCTACCTGTTTTTTGAGGCCGGCCTGATCCCGATGTTCCTGATCATCGGCATCTGGGGCGGCGTGAACCGCATCTATGCGTCGTTCAAGTTCTTCCTCTATACCTTCCTCGGCTCGGTGCTGATGCTGGTTGCGATGATCGCCATGTATATGGATGCGGGCACCACCGACATGGTGGCGCTGCTGAGCCATGAGTTCAGCTCGGGCCCGATCAACCTGCTGGGCTGGCAGATCATGGGCGGCTTGCAAACGCTGCTGTGGCTGGCGTTCTTTGCCTCGTTCGCGGTGAAAATGCCGATGTGGCCGGTGCACACCTGGTTGCCGGACGCGCACGTTCAGGCGCCGACCGCCGGGTCAGTGGTTCTGGCGGCGATCCTGCTGAAGATGGGCGGCTATGGCTTCCTGCGCTTCAGCCTGCCGATGTTCCCGGTGGCCTCGGACCTGCTGGCGCCGCTGGTGCTGTGGATGTCGGCAATCGCGATCGTCTATACCTCGCTGGTGGCCCTTGCGCAGTCGGATATGAAAAAGCTGATCGCCTATTCGTCGGTCGCCCACATGGGTTACGTGACGATGGGGATTTTCGCGGTCAACCAGCAAGCGATTGACGGTGCGATCTTCCAGATGATCAGCCACGGCTTTATCTCGGGCGCGCTCTTCCTTTGTGTCGGCGTCATCTATGACCGGATGCACACCCGCGAGATCGACGCCTATGGCGGTCTGGTCAACCGGATGCCGGCCTATGCGCTGATCTTCATGTTCTTCACCATGGCCAACGTCGGCCTGCCGGGCACTTCGGGCTTTGTCGGCGAATTCCTGACGCTGATGGGGATTTTCCAGACCAACACCTGGGTCGCGGCGGTGGCAACCTCGGGCGTGATCCTGTCGGCGGCCTATGCGCTGTGGCTGTATCGCCGGGTGGTGTTTGGCGACCTGATCAAGGAAAGCCTGAAAACCATCACCGACATGACCACCCGCGAACGCGCGATCTTTGCGCCGCTGGTTGTGATGACCCTGCTTCTGGGCGTTTACCCGTCGCTGGTGACCGATATCATTGGCCCCTCGGTCGAGGCGCTTGTTTCCAACCATCAGATGGCCGTGCTGGATAGCAGCTCGGTCGTCCAGATCGCACAGCACTAAAGGGGAGAGCGATGATCTCTGCCGATATCTCGACCGTTCTGCCGGAAATCCTGTTGGCGGTATACGCCATG
Organism: Actibacterium sp.; assembly: GCF_041584535.1. GTDB lineage: Bacteria > Pseudomonadota > Alphaproteobacteria > Rhodobacterales > Rhodobacteraceae > Actibacterium_D. The sequence continues at coordinate 8,160 of NZ_JBFHDW010000032.1, forward strand.
GCAGCGCTGCTCTTTGCGGTTTACACCGGCAAGGACAAGACCACGCCGCTGCTGACATGGGTGACGGCTGGTGTTTTTGTCGTGCTGGCCTTCTGGATCGGGCTGGGTGCCGGGACAACGGCACAGGCCTTTGGCGGTGCCTTCATTGATGATGGGTTCTCGCGCTTTGCCAAGGTGGTGATCCTGGTTTCGGCCGCTGCGGTTCTGGTGATGAGCCAGAACTACATGGCCAAGATGAACCTTGGTCGGTTCGAATTTCCTGTTCTGGTGGCGCTGGCCGTCGTCGGGATGATGATGATGGTTTCGGCCGGCGACCTGATGTCGCTGTATATGGGGCTGGAGCTGCAATCGCTGTCGCTGTATGTCGTCGCCGCGCTGCGCCGCGACAGCGTGAAATCGACCGAAGCCGGTCTGAAATATTTCGTTCTGGGCGCGCTTAGCTCGGGGATGCTGCTGTATGGCGCGTCGCTGGTCTATGGCTATACCGGGACGACCGTGTTCGCGGGCATTATCGAGGCGGGTCAGGACGGTCTGTCGCTGGGTCTGCTGGTCGGTCTGGTGTTCCTTGTCACCGGTCTGGCGTTCAAGGTTTCGGCCGTGCCGTTCCACATGTGGACGCCCGATGTCTATGAAGGCTCGCCCACGCCGGTGACCGCCTTCTTTGCCACCGCGCCGAAAATGGCCGCGATGGGTCTGATCGCCCGCGTGCTGTTCGACGCCTTTGGCCATGCCACCCATGATTGGGGTCAGGTGATCGCGCTGTTGTCGGTTCTGTCGATGTTCGTCGGCGCCATTGCCGCCATCGGTCAGCGCAACATCAAACGCCTGATGGCCTATTCGTCGATCGCGCATATGGGCTTTGCCCTGATGGGTCTGGCCGCTGGCACCGAGGCCGGTGTGCAGGCGATGCTGATCTACATGACCATCTATGTGACCATGAATATCGGCACCTTCGCCTTCATCCTGTCGATGGAGAAAGACGGCAAGCCGGTGGTCAGCATTGACGCGCTGAACATGTATTCCCGCCAAGAGCCGCTCAAGGCGCTGGCCGTTCTGGTGCTGATGTTCAGCCTTGCCGGTGTGCCGCCGATGGTGGGCTTCTTCGGGAAGTTCTACGTTCTGACCGCGGCCGTGGATGCCGGGATCGCATGGCTGGCCATTGCCGGTGTGGTCGCGTCGGTGATCGGTGCCTTCTATTACCTGCGCGTCGTGTTCTACATGTATTTCGGCGACGAAACCAAAGCGGGCCTCGACGGCACCATGAACCCGGTGCAATGGGCGATGCTGATGGTCTCGGCGCTGATCATGGTGGTCGGCGTGGTCAACCTGTTCGGTGTCGAGGCTTTGGCGCAAGCCGCGGCCCAGACCCTTGTCCACTGACATAGACTGGTCAGGATGGCCCGAGGCATATGATCGGGCCATCTTTGACGAGGTCGACAGCACGATGGCTGAGGCGGCGCGTAATGCGCCGTTTCTGACTCGACCGACATGGATCATGGCGCGCCGGCAGACCGCCGCCCGTGGCCGACGCGGCCGGGCCTGGGCCAATCCGGCGGGCAACTTTTCCGCCACGCTGGTGATGTATCCGAACAGCACCCCCGATCAGGCCGCCTTGCGCAGTTTCGTCGCCTCGATGGCGCTTTATGAGACGCTGGCCAAGGTGGTCGATCCGGCCAAGCTTGGCCTTAAGTGGCCGAATGACGTGCTGCTGGCCGGGGGCAAGGTCGCGGGGATCTTGCTTGAGGCCTCGGGGCAGGGCACCGGCACTGACTGGTTGTCGATCGGTATCGGCATCAACCTGCAAACCGCGCCCACCCCGGTCGAGGTCGAGCCCCGCGCCTTGCCGCCGGTCGCGGTCGCCGATCACAGCCCGGCCCGGTTGCCGGTCGAGGGTGTTCTGTTCGAACTGGCGGTGGCCTTTGATCGCTGGGAAACCAGTTTCCAGACCTACGGGTTCGAGCCGCTGCGCCAGAACTGGCTGCGCCATGCCGCCCGTCTGGGACAACCGATCACCGCCCGCACCGGCAACACCGAAACGCTTGGCACGTTCGAGACAGTGGACGCGCAGGGCAATCTGATCTTAAACACCGCCAGGGGCCGTCAGGCGATCGCGGCGGCAGATGTCTATTTCTAAAGGAGGGCGACATGCTTCTCTGTATCGATTGCGGCAATACCAATACGGTTTTCTCGGTCTGGGATGGCCAGAAATTCCTGTGCACCATACGCACCTCGACCGAGCATCAGCGCACCGCTGACCAGTATTATGTCTGGTATTCGGCGCTGATGGCGCATCACGGCATCACTGCTGAAATCACCGATGTGATCATCTCGTCGACAGTGCCGCGCGTGGTGTTCAACCTGCGGGTCTTTACCGACCGGTTTTTCAACACCCGGCCGCTGGTTGTCGGCAAGCCGGAATGCCTGTTGCCGCACCAACCGCGCGTCGATGCCGGCACGCAGGTCGGGCCGGACCGTCTGGTCAATTCCGAAGGCGCGTTCGACCGCCACGGCGGCGATCTGATCGTGGTCGATTTCGGCACCGCCACCACGTTTGACGTGGTCGCCGAGGATGGCTCGTATGTCGGTGGCGTCATCGCGCCGGGGGTGAATTTGTCGCTTGAGGCGCTGCACATGGCCGCCGCCGCCCTGCCGCATGTCGATGTGACCAAGCCGCAGCAGGTGATCGGCACCAACACCGTTGCCTGTATCCAGTCCGGCGTGTTCTGGGGCTATGTCGGCCTGATCCGGGGGATTTGCGAACAAATCCGTGCCGAATATGCCCGCCCGATGCAGATTGTGGGCACAGGGGGGCTGGCCCCCTTGTTCGCGCAGGGGGACGTGTTATTCGACCACCTTGAAGAAGACATCACGATGCACGGCCTGACCGTGATCCACGCGTATAACAAGGAACATGGGACACAATGACCAAGAAAAACCGCCTGATTTATCTGCCACTGGGGGGCGCAGGCGAAATTGGCATGAATGCCTATGTCTATGGCTATGGCCCGAAAGGGAAAGAGCGGCTGATCCTTGTCGATATCGGCGTGACCTTTCCGGATATGGATACCTCGCCCGGCGTCGATCTGATCTTTGCTGATATTTCATGGCTGGCCGAGCGCGCCGATCAACTGGATGCGATTTTCATCACCCATGGTCACGAAGACCATATCGGGGCGCTGGCAATGGCGTTGCCGCGGTTGAAGGCGCCGGTCTATTGCCGCGCCTTTACCGGCAATCTGGCGGTGCGCAAACTTGAAGAACGCGGCATGGATACCGATGCGATTCATATCGTCGGCGCCTATCCCGAGGTGGTGCAGGCCGGGCCGTTCAAAGTGTCGTTCCTGCCGATCTCGCATTCGATTCCGGAAAGCGCCGGTTTGGTGATCGACAGCCATGCCGGCCGTGTCGTGCACACCGGCGACTTCAAGCTGGACGAAACCCCGATCGTGGGCGAGGCCTTTGACGCCAAGCTCTGGGGCGAAGTCGCCAAAGGCGGCGTCAAGGCGTTGGTCTGTGATTCAACCAACGTGTTCTCATCGGCGCCGGGCCGGTCGGAAGTGACGCTTGGGCCGTCGATCCGGCATCTGGTGGCCAATGCGCCGCATATGGTGGTGGCGACGACCTTTGCCTCGAACGTGGCGCGGGTCAAAACGCTGGCCGAAGCTGGCCGCGACGCCGGCCGCTCGGTGGTTCTGTTGGGCCGGGCGATGAAGCGGATGATCGAAGCCGCAGTCGAATCCAAGGTTCTGAGCGATTTCCCGTCGCTGATCCCGCCGGAAGAGGCGATCTCGGTGCCGCGCGAAAAGCTGATGCTGATCGTGACCGGCAGTCAGGGCGAACGCCGTGCGGCCTCGGCGCAATTGTCGCGCGGGAAATATCTGGGGATGGAGATGAAACCGGGCGATCTGTTCCTGTTCTCGTCGAAAACCATCCCCGGCAACGAGCGCGAAGTCATTCGCATCGTCAACGCCTTTTCGGAAATGGGCGTCGATGTGGTCGAGGATGAAGGCCACCTGTATCACGTTTCGGGCCACGCCAACCGGCCCGATCTGCAACGGATGCACAAGCTGATGCAGCCGCAGATCCTGATCCCGATGCATGGCGAACACCGCCATCTGCGCGCTCATGTGGCGCTGGCCAAGGAAAGCGGCATCGCCTCGGAAATCGTGGTCAACGGCATGATGATCGACCTGACCGGCGAAGAGCCGAAAATCGTCGAATATGTCGAAACCGGCCGCACCTACAAGGATGGCGCGGTTTTGATCGGGGCGCTGGATGGCGTGGTGCGCGACCGGATCCGCATGGCGCTGAACGGGTTGATCGTGGTGACGCTGATCATCGACGAAGACGATGAACCGCTGGGCGAGCCGTGGATCGAATTGCGCGGTCTGCCCGAAGTCGGGGCCTCGAAAGTGCCGCTGGCCGATCTGCTGGAGGACGATCTGACCCAACTGATCGGGCGCACCGGCGACAAGGTTCTGCGCGACGATGACAAGATCGACGACCTGCTGCGCCGCCGGGTGCGGCAAGTGGCGATGGAGGAACTGGGACGCAAGCCCGAGGTTCAGATCATCGTCAGCCGCCTGATGGCCTGACCTGAAAAACAAGAGACCGGCCCAAGGGCCGGTCATTGTTTATGTCTCGCGGCCCAAGGGCCGCTCGGGCATGAGTATTTAATCCAAGAAAAAGATCAGACCGGCGATTTGAACGAGCGCAGGATGAACGCCGGAACGTGATCGCCCATGTCGACCACCGGTTCGTCGCGGCGACCGGACGAGCGGTTGCCGCGCGGCGATTTCTTCGGCGCCGGTTCTGCGGCGACCGGTTTCGGGGCAGGGGCCTGTTCCGCCGGTTTCTCGACCGGTTTGATCGGGGTGGCTTCTTTTGCCTTGGGTTCGGGCTTGGGGGCCTCGGGCTGGGGCGCGGGCTGCGACGATTTCAGCGGGTTTTCCAGCCGCGGGATCGGTTTGTTGACCAGCGCTTCGATATTGGCAAAGTTCTTTTCGTCGAAGGGCACGCAGATCATGATGGTCTTGCCCTTGCGCCCGGCGCGGCCGGTCCGGCCGATGCGGTGGACATAGTCCTCGGCATGGGAGGGCACATCGTAGTTGAACACATGGCTGACCGCGGGCACGTCAAGGCCGCGGGCGGCCACGTCCGAGGCGCAGAGAAAGCGCAGTTTGCCCTCGCGGAACGCGTCCAGCGTGCGCATGCGCTGGCTTTGTTCCAGATCGCCGTGGATCGGGGCCGCGTCATAGCCGTATTTGTTCAGCGACTTGGCGACGATATCGACCTCGGTCTTGCGGTTGCAGAAGATGATCGCGTTTTTGCAGGCCTCGCCTTCCTGATCGATCAGGGCGCGCAGCAGGGCGCGTTTTTCGCTGGCTTGCTTGTCTTTGCGCGAGGCTTTGAACATCACCACGCCCTGTTCGATATTCTCGCCAGTGGTGGCGGCGCGGGCGACTTCGATCTTTTCCGGGTTCGACAGGAAGGTGTTGGTGATCCGTTCGATCTCGGGCGCCATGGTGGCGCTGAAGAACAGGGTCTGGCGG
>NZ_JBFHDW010000033.1:0-13647 GCF_041584535.1 Actibacterium sp.
CATGTCGATCGACGGCTGCAAATTCCGCCGCAAAGTTGTGCCCGGCGACGTGATGGAAATGAGCATCACCACCCTGCGCGGCAAGCCCGGTGCCAAGGTCTGGAAATTCGAGGGCATCGCCCGCGTTGACGGTGAACTGGCATGCCAGTGCGAATTCGCCGCGATGATCGACCTTCCGGCCGAGTAACCCGCATGTCCATTGACCCCTCCGCCCGCATCCATCCGTCCTCGGTGATCGAAGCCGGTGCCCGGATCGGCCCCAATGTCGAGATCGGCCCGTTCTGCCTTGTCGGCCCCGAGGTCGAACTGGATCGCGATGTCGTGCTGAAAAGCCATGTCGTCGTCACCGGCGCAACCTTCGTGGGCGAGGGCACGGTGGTCTTTCCCTTCGCCAGCATTGGCGAGATCCCGCAGGATCTGAAATTCGCTGGCGAGAAAACCAGCCTTGTCATCGGCAAGCGCAACCGCATCCGCGAACATGTCACGATGAACACCGGCACCGAAGGTGGCGGTGGCGTGACCCGCGTCGGCGACGATGGCCTGTTCATGGCCGGCTGCCATGTGGCCCATGACGTGACCATCGGCGACCGGGTGATCGTGGTGAACCAATCGGCTGTCGCCGGGCACTGTGTGATCGAGGACGACGTGATCATCGGCGGCCTGTCCGGCATTCACCAATGGGTGCGGATCGGTCGCGGCGCGATCATCGGCGCGGTCAGCATGGTCACCAATGACGTGATCCCCTACGGCCTTGTGCAGGGGCCGCGCGGGGTTCTCGATGGGTTGAATCTGGTCGGGCTGAAACGCAAAGGCGTGGCGCGCGCCGATATCACCGCGCTGCGGGCGGCGTTTCAGGCGCTGTCGCAGGGCGAGGGCACCTTTCAGGAACGCGCCCGCCGTCTAAGCGAGGAAACCGAAAGCGACTATGTGCGTGAAGTGGTGAATTTCGTGCTGGGCGACAGCGACCGCTCGTTTCTGACGCCAAGCTGATGCGTGATGTAACGGCGATCATCGCCGGGCGCGGCGCCTTGCCGGCTCTGGTTGCGGACAGCCTTGGCCGTCAGGGCGCGCCGTTCCATATTTTTGAGCTCGACGGCTTTGCCATGGACAACCCCGCCGGTCTGCCGGTCGAACGGTTCATCCTTGAACGGCTCGCGCTGCTGTTCAACCGGATGCACGATCTTGGGGTGACGCAAGTGGTCTTCGCCGGGGCCGTGGCCCGCGCGGCCCTCGACCCCGAACGCATCGACGCCCAGACCGCAGCGCTGCTGCCGCAGATCTTGCCGGCGCTGCAACAGGGCGATGACGCGACGCTGCGGGCGATCCTGCAGCTTTTCACCGAAGATGGTTTTCAGATTGCTGGCGCGCATGAGATCGCGCCGGATCTGCTGCCCGAACCCGGCATCCTGACCGCAAGCCAACCCGGCCCGGTGGATGAAACCGACGCCGCCCGCGCCGCCGAGATCGTGCGCGGCCTTGGCCAGTTGGACCTAGGGCAGGGCGCGGTGGTGGCCGATGGGCTGTGCCTTGCGGTCGAAACCCTGCCGGGCACCGATGCGATGCTGGATTGGGTGGCGGATGTCGCCGGGAAAAAGCGCCCCATAGGCCGGGGTGGCGTGTTTCTGAAGGCCCCGAAACCCGGTCAGGAACGCCGGATCGACCTGCCTGCGATTGGTCCCGATACGCTGGCCCGCGCTGCCCGCGCCGGGCTGAACGGCGTGGTGATCGAAGCCAGCGGCGTGATGATCCTGAATCGCGCCGAAACCGTGGCCGAAGCTGACCGGCGGGGCCTGTTCCTGTGGGTGCGTCCGGCATGACCCGGTTTTTCCTGATTGCGGGGGAACCCTCGGGCGACGCGCTTGGCGCGGCGCTGATGGCGGGGCTGAAACAGCTTGATCCGGATGTGCAATTCTCGGGCGTCGGCGGGCCGCTGATGCAGGCCGAGGGGCTGACCAGCCTGTTCCCGATGGATGAACTCAGCGTCATGGGTCTGGCCGAGGTGCTGCCGAAATACCGGGCGCTGATGCGGCGGATCAACCAATGCGCCACGCAGGTGCTGTCCGACAAGCCGGACGCGCTGATCACCATCGACAGCCCCGATTTCAGCCTGCGCGTGGCCAAACGCGTCAAGGCCGCCAGCAGCATCCGCACCGTGCATTACGTCGCGCCCACGGTCTGGGCCTGGCGCGCCGGCCGCGCCCGCAAGATGGCGCGGGTCATCGATCAGGTGCTGGCGCTGTTCCCGTTCGAGCCGCCCTATATGCAGGCCGAAGGCATGCGCTGCGATTTCGTCGGCCACCCGGTCGTGTCTCAACCCGTGGCCAGCCCGGATGAGGCCGCCGCCTTCCGCGCGCAACATGGCATCGCGCCCGAGACCAAGCTGATCCTCGCGCTTCCCGGCTCGCGGCTGGGCGAGGTCGGGCGTCTGGCGCCGGTCTTTGGCGAATCCCTGCGCCCGGTTCTGGCGCGCCACCCCTCGGCACGGGTGGTTCTGCCCGCCGCTGGCCCGGTCGCGGGCGCGGTTGCCGATCTGGTCGCCTCGTGGCCCGGCAACCCGATCCTGCTGGACCCGCGCGACAATCCGAATGCCCTGACCGAAAAACGCGCCGCCTTTGTCGCCGCCGATCTGGCGCTGGCCGCCTCGGGCACGGTGTCGCTGGAGCTGGCCGCGGCCCAAACCCCGATGGTCATCGCCTATGACATGAGTTGGCTCAGCCGCCAGATCATCGGTCGGATGATGAAGATCGACACCGTGACGCTGGTCAATATCGTCACCAACCAGCGCGTCGTGCCGGAATATCTGGGCGAGGCCTGCAAGCCCGACCGCATTGCCGCCGCGCTGCTGGATCTGCTCGATAACCCCGACGCCCGCGCGGCCCAGCTTGCGGCCGAGGCCGAAACCATGCGCTTGTTGGGGCAGGGCGATCAGCCGCCCGGCCTGCGCGCCGCCCGCGCCGTCCTTGATGGCCTGACCTGAGGCTCAGGTCTTTTTCTTGGCCTAAATACTCAAATTGCTCAGACGCCGCGCCAGATCCAGCCGCCGCCCAGAACGCGGCTGCCTGTGGTCTGGTAGAACACACAAGCCTGTCCGGGGCTGACGCCCTCTTCAGCGGTCAGCAATTCGACCTCGGCCTCGGTTTCCGAGATCGGCCGCAGGATCGCGGCGCGCGGTGGCCGGGTTGACCGCACTTTGACCGCGATTTCCCATTCCGGTCGCGACATCATCGGCTCGTCGCCCAGCCAGTTCACCTCGCGCAACGGCACGATCCGGGTGGCCAGCATTTCTTTCGGGCCGACGATCACCTGTTTGGCGTCGACATCCAGCCGCACCACATACAGCGGCTCGGTCAGGCCGCCGATGCCCAGCCCCCGGCGCTGGCCGATGGTGTAATGGATCACGCCCTCGTGCTGGCCCAGAACCCGGCCATCGGCATGGACGATCTCGCCCGGATCGGCGGCCCCGGGGCGCAGTTTCTCGATCACGCTGGCATAATCGCCATTGGGCACGAAGCAAATATCCTGACTGTCGGGCTTGTCCGCCACCGCCAACCCGTATTTCGCCGCCAGTTCGCGCGTTGCCGCTTTTGACGGCAGATGCCCTAGCGGAAAGCGCAGGAATTCCAGCTGTTCCGGCGTGGTCGAGAACAGGAAATAGCTTTGATCGCGGTTGGCATCGGTGGCGCAATGCAGTTCAGGGCCACCCGCACCGATCTTGCGCTGGATGTAATGGCCGGTCGCCATGCAATCGGCCTCAAGATCGCGGGCGGTTTCCAGCAGGTCCTTGAACTTGACCCGCTCGTTGCAACGGATGCAGGGCACCGGCGTCGCGCCCGCCAGATAGCTGTCAGCGAATTCGTCGATCACTGCGTCTTTGAAGATGTTCTCGTAATCCAGCACGTAATGCGGAAAACCCATTTCCTCGGCGACGCGGCGGGCATCGTGAATGTCTATCCCGGCGCAGCAGGCACCTTTTTTCGCCAGAGCCGCGCCGTGGTCATAAAGCTGCAGCGTCACGCCGACGACGTCATAGCCCTCTTCAGCCAGTTGCGCCGCCACGACCGAGCTATCGACACCACCCGACATCGCCACCACGACACGGGTCTCGGCGGGCGGCTTGGCAAAACCAAGCGAGTTCATCGGGTGTTCGTTGCCGTCAAAAGACATGACCAAAACCTTATGGGAAGACCCGCGCAATATAGGAAAATGCGAAATAGTCTCAAGGGTCGCTTTCACAGCTTGTTAAGCCCGTTCGCGCCAAAGTGCCACCAGACACTGAGCGAGGGGTGACAATGTATATCAAACGCATCCAGGGGCCGCGCACCGTGACCCTGCCGGATGGCTCGACCATGACGCGAGCCGATCTGCCGCCGGTTGATACCAAACGCTGGGTCGCCCGGCGCAAGGCTGCTGTGGTCAAGGCCGTGGCGGCGGGGCTGATCGACCGGGACGAGGCGCTGGCGCGCTATGCGCTGTCAGACGAGGAATTCGAAAGCTGGTGCCAGGCGGTGGCCAGGCACGGCATCAAGGCATTGAAAGCAACGAAACTTCAGGACTATAGACAACCCTGAATTGAGTTCATAATCTCCAATACATTGGTAACGCGCAATTAACCATTGTTTGTCATTGTTAAGACCGACCCATTTAGTCTGCGGAGAATTGATATGCGAATCCTTTTGGTCGAAGACGACCCGACCACCTCGAAAAGCATCGAACTGATGCTGACCCATGCCAACCTGAACGTCTATTCGACCGATCTTGGCGAAGAGGGCATCGATCTGGCCAAACTCTATGATTACGACCTGATTCTTCTGGACCTGCATTTGCCTGACATGAATGGCCACGAGGTGTTGCGCCAATTGCGGCTGGCCCGGGTCGATACACCGATTCTGATCCTGTCAGGGGCGGACGACACCGAAAACAAGATCAAGGGATTCGGCTTTGGCGCCGATGACTATCTGACCAAACCGTTTCACCGCGATGAATTGGTGGCGCGCATTCACGCGATCATCCGCCGCTCGAAAGGCCATGCGCAAAGCATCATCCGCACCGGGCGGATCACCGTCAATCTGGATGCCAAGACCGTCGATGTCGATAACAAGACGGTGCATCTGACCGGCAAGGAATACCAGATGCTGGAACTGCTGAGCCTGCGCAAAGGCACGACCCTGACCAAGGAAATGTTCCTGAACCACCTTTATGGCGGCATGGACGAGCCCGAGTTGAAAATCATCGACGTGTTCATCTGCAAACTGCGCAAGAAACTCAGCCAGGCCACCGGCGGCGAAAACTATATCGAAACCGTCTGGGGCCGGGGCTATGTGCTGCGCGATCCCGAACCGATCAGCCAACTGGCTCCGCTGGCAATGCGGGCGTAATGCCGGGAATCGCAGTCTGAACTGGACCTCTCGGGGGTGTCCTCCTATCAATTCGGGGGACATTCCTTGGGGGACTCTATGGCGACCACGCCGCATATCGACGATTTGACCGAAGAACAGGCCCGGGCCGAACTGACCGAGCTGGCGGCAAAGCTGGCCGCAGCCGACGCCGCCTATCACCAGCGCGACGCGCCCGAGATATCCGACGCCGATTATGACGCGCTGAAACGCCGGAATGCGGCGATCGAGGCGCGTTTCCCGCATCTCAAACGCACCGACAGCCCGTCGCAAACCGTCGGCGCCGCCCCGGCCGAAGGGTTTTCCAAGGTCACCCATGCGGTGCGGATGCTGTCGCTGGGAAATGCGTTTTCCGACGAGGATGTCACCGAATTCGACGCCCGGATTCGCAAATATCTGGGCTTGGGCGACAGCGCGCCGCTGGCCTATACCGCCGAACCCAAGATCGACGGCCTGTCATTATCGCTGCGCTATGAAAAGGGCGCCTTGGTTCAGGCTGCAACGCGCGGCGATGGCGAGGTTGGCGAAAACGTCACCGCCAATGCCCGCACCATCGCCGACATTCCGCAGCACCTGACCGATGCCCCCGATATTCTTGAGGTCCGGGGTGAGGTCTATATGGCCCATGACGATTTCAGTGCCCTCAATGACCGGCAGATCGCCGCCGGGCAAAAACCCTTTGCCAACCCGCGCAATGCCGCTGCCGGATCGCTGCGCCAGCTTGATTTCACCATCACCGCCGCCCGACCTTTGCGCTTTTTCGCCTATGCCTGGGGTGAACTTAGCGCACCGCTTGCAGAAACGCAGGCCAAGGCCATCGCCCGCCTGACCGCGTTGGGGTTTCAGACCAACCCGCTGACAGAAATCTGCGACGGGCCGGCCGACCTGCTGGACCATTACCGCGCGATCGAGGAACAACGCGCGACCTTGGGCTATGACATTGATGGCGTCGTCTACAAGGTGAACGATCTGGCGTTGCAGGCGCGGCTAGGCTTTCGCTCAACCACGCCGCGTTGGGCGATTGCGCATAAATTCCCGGCCGAACTGGCGTGGACCCGGTTGGAAAAGATCGAAATTCAGGTCGGCCGCACCGGGGCGCTCAGCCCGGTTGCGCGTCTGCACCCGGTCACGGTGGGCGGCGTCGTGGTCAGCAACGCCACGCTGCATAACGAGGATTACATCGCCGGGCGCGATTCCAAAGGCGTGGAAATTCGCGGCGGCAAGGATATCCGCGTCGGCGATTGGGTTCAGGTTTACCGCGCCGGGGATGTGATCCCGAAAGTGGCTGATGTCGACCTGTCAAAACGCCCCGCCGACGCCGTGCCTTATGTGTTTCCCGACACCTGCCCGGAATGCGGCTCGGACGCGGTGCGCGAAGAGGGCGACGCGGTGCGCCGTTGCACCGGCGGCGTGATCTGCCCGGCGCAGGCCGTTGAAAAGCTGAAACATTTTGTCAGCCGTGGCGCCTTTGATATCGAAGGTCTGGGCGCCAAGCAGGTCGAAATGTTCTATAATGACCCGCAGCTTCAGGTGCGCGAACCGGCGGATATTTTCACCCTGAAGGCCCGCGATGCCGCCAATCTGCCCAAGCTGAGCAATCGCGATGGCTGGGGCGAAAAATCGGTAACCAAGCTGTTCGCGGCGATTGATGAACGCCGTTCCATTCCGCTGAACCGGCTGATCTTCGCGCTGGGGATCCGGCATGTCGGCGAAAATGCCTCGCAACTGTTGGCGCAGAATTACGGCAGTTGGGCCGCGTTCGAGGCCGCGATGACAGCGGCGCAGATCGGCGAAGGCCCGGAATGGGAACAGCTGATGGCGATCGACGGCATTGGCGCGGTGATGGCCGGGGCCTTGGTCACGGCGTTCCATCAACAGGCCGAGCGGGCGTCGATCGACCGGCTGGTGGCGCAGTTAACCATTCAGGACGTTGCGCCGCGCGCCGATCTCGACAGTCCGGTCGCGGGCAAGACCGTCGTGTTCACCGGTTCGCTGGAAAAAATGACCCGCGCCGAGGCCAAGGCCCGCGCCGAGGCTTTGGGCGCCAAGGTCGCGGGGTCGGTTTCAGCCAAGACTGACCTGCTGGTCGCCGGGCCGGGGGCCGGGTCAAAGGCGAAAAAGGCCGCTGAACTGGGGGTTGAAACCATCGACGAGGACGCTTGGCTGGCGCTGATCGGCGACGCATGAGCACCCGGCCCGATATCCTGTTCCCGCTGTTCGCCGGGCTTGAGGGGCTGGACGGCGTCGGGCCGAAAACCGCGCAGAGTTTCGCCCAGATGGGGATCGAAAAACCGCGCGATCTGATTTTCACGCTGCCGCATTCGGGGATCAACCGGGCGGTGCGCGGATCGGTCACCGAGGTGACGCCGGGCGATACGGTCACAGTCGAGGTTGAGATCATCGCCCATCACCCGCCGCGCAGCCGGGGGCGCCCGTATCGAATTCAGGTGCAGGACGCGCAAACCACGTTCCAATTGGTGTTTTTCCACGGCAAATCCGACTATCTGGACCGCATCCTGCCGGTGGGCGAGCGGCGCGTGGTCTCGGGCAAGATCGAATTGTTTGATGGCGTCGCACAGATGGCGCATCCCGATCACATCCTGCCGGTCGATCAGGCCGACAGCATTCCGGCTTATGAGCCGGTCTATCCGCTGACCTCGGGGGTTACGCTGCGGGTGATGGCCAAGGCGGTGGCCTCGGCCCTGGACCGGGTGCCCGAGTTGGCCGAGTGGATCGACCCGGCGCTGAAAGCGCGCGAGGATTGGCCGGATTGGGCGGCGGCGCTGCGGGCGGCGCATGCGCCGCGTGACAGCCGCGATCTGGCCCCGACCGCCCCGGCGCGGCAACGGTTGGCCTATGATGAATTGTTCGCGCATCAGTTGACGCTGGCGCTGGTCCGGGCGCAGCAGCGGCGCAAGCCGGGCATTCCGACGGCGGGCAATGGCCAGTTGCAGACGCGGGTGCTGGCCGCATTGCCGTATCAGCCGACCGGTGCCCAGACCCGTGCGATTGCCGATATTGCCGCCGACATGGCCGCGCCGTTGCGGATGAGCCGCCTGTTGCAGGGCGATGTCGGGGCCGGCAAGACGCTGGTGGCGCTGATGGCGTTGCTGATCGCGGTCGAGGCGGGCGGGCAGGGCGTGATGATGGCCCCGACCGAAATTCTGGCGCGTCAGCATCTGGACAGCCTGCGCCCGCTGGCCGAAAGCGCTGGAGTGGTGTTGGAGCTGTTGACCGGCCGCGACAAGGGCCGCGAGCGGGCGGCCAAGCTGGCGGCGCTGGCGCGGGGCGATATTCACATTCTGGTCGGCACCCATGCGGTGTTCCAGAAAGACGTGCATTTTCATGACCTTCGCCTTGCGATCATCGACGAACAGCACCGGTTCGGCGTGGCGCAGCGGTTGGAATTGTCGGCCAAGGGGCAGGGCGCGCATGTGCTGGTGATGACCGCCACGCCGATCCCTCGGTCACTATCGCTGGCGCAATATGGCGACATGGATATTTCGGTGCTGGATGAAAAACCGCCCGGACGCCAGCCGGTGAAAACCGCGCTTGTGTCCAGTGGGCGCATGGACGAGGTGGTCGATCACCTGCGCCGCGCCATTGCCGAGGGTCGTCAGGCCTATTGGGTCTGCCCGCTGGTCGAGGAAAGCGAAAAGGTCGATATGACTGCCGCGGAAGAGCGGTTCAAACGCCTGCGCGCCGCCTTGGGCGAGGGCCGCGTCGGGCTGGTGCATGGGCAGATGCCGCCGTCGGAAAAAGACGCCGCGATGGCGCGGTTTGTCGCCGGGGACACGGCCGTTCTGGTGGCAACTACGGTGATCGAGGTTGGGGTCGATGTGCCGAATGCCTCGATCATGGTGATCGAGCAGGCCGAGAATTTCGGGCTGGCGCAATTGCACCAGTTGCGCGGTCGGGTCGGGCGCGGGTCGGCGGCCTCGACCTGTTTGCTGATGTATCAACCGCCGCTGACCGAGACCGGGCGCAAGCGGCTTGAAATCCTGCGCGAGACCGAGGACGGCTTTCGCATCGCCGAAGAAGACCTTGCCATGCGCGGCGCCGGTGACGTGATCGGCACCGCGCAATCGGGCCTGCCGCGATTCCGCATCGCCGATCTGGAACGGCAGGCGGCGTTGATGGCCGTGGCCCAGACCGATGCCCGCAAATTGTTAAGCGATGATTCCGACCTGACCAGCCCGCGCGGACAGGCGGCGCGGGTGTTGCTGTGGCTGTTGGAACAGGACCGCGCGTTCCAATATATTTCAGTGGGTTAGCGGATTTGTTCTCAAATGTTCCTTAATGTTCCCTAAAAGTTCTTTACTTTGGTTAATCAATATGAGAACAAAGGGGCAACACGCAACGCAACAAGGATCACCGCCATGCTGACCGATCTGAAGAAAGTGCTGACCCGTTCCGCCGATACCTTTGTGCAGGATGTGATCGGGGCCGGATCGTTGGTGGTGATGCTGGTTGTCAGCCTGCATCTGCCGAATTTGATGTGAGTTTCTGCCTGCCCAAGATCCGATCCCGGCCTGCATCACTGTCCCCAACGCCGATGCGTCGCTTTTGAAACTGCCTGTTCGTTAAGCCTCAGAGCCTGCCTTTGCTCTGCCCGAACCGGGACTGGATCATCCCTGACCGCCGCCTTCATCCCCATGAAGTGCGGCGGTTTTTTTTAGGCTTTTGTCGCGTCGTCGATCGCGGCCAGCGTCGCCTCAAGCGACAACAGGATCGAGCCGTGCCGGTTGGCATAGGCGCGGGCCGGGATCAGCACCTCAAGCCCGTCGAACGGCGTATCCGGCACCGGGCCGTCGTCGCGCAGCATCGCCTTAAGCTGATCGCGGGCGGTCTGAATCTGATCACGGGTGCGGCCGATGATATTGGCCCCCACGACCGAGGCCGCCGCCTGACCCAAGGCGCAGGCTTTGACGTTCTGGGCGAAATCGGTGATCCGCCCGTCGGCCAGTTTGACATCGACCGAAATCGTCGATCCGCACAGCGGCGCCCGCTTGTTGGCATGGCCGTCCGGCGCCTCAAGCGTGCCCAGATGCGGGATATCCGCCGCCAGCGCCAGAATGCGTTGCGAATACAGCTTGATCAGATCAGAGTCGCTCATGGCTTTCCCTTTTGGCGTCGGGTCATTACATAACCGGGGATGCTGCTTTTGCAAAGGAGGCGGGGATGGCCTTTGACCCGACCACACTGAAATATGATGCCAACGGTCTGATCCCGGCAATCGCCCAATCCGAGACCGGCGAAGTTCTGATGATGGCCTGGATGAATGCCGAGGCGGTGCAGCGCACGCTGGACAGTGGCCGCGTGACCTATTGGTCGCGGTCACGGCAAGCGTTCTGGGTCAAGGGCGAGACCAGCGGCCATGTGCAGCGCCTTTTGGAATTCCGCATCGATTGCGACCGCGATTGCCTGTTGATGGTGGTCGAACAAGAGGGGCCGGCCTGTCACACCAATCGCCGCAGCTGTTTCTATACGGCGGTGCGCGACGGGTCCGAGGTTGAGTTGATGGCGCCGATGGCGCCCTGACTTTGGGCCTCCGGCGGGGATATTTTTACGAAGAAGAAGGCGGAAGCCCGACCAAGCGGCGGATATCGGCGGGGGTGGCGCCCTCGGCGCGGTATTTGGCGATGGCGCGGGCGTCGTCGCGTTTTGCCAGCCGCTTGCCCGCGTCGTCGCGGATCAGGGCGTGGTGGTGATAGGTCGGGGTCGGCAGGCCGAGCAGTTTTTGCAGCAGGACATGGATGTGGGTGGCCTCAAACAGGTCCTGACCGCGGATGACATGGGTGATGTTTTGCGCCATGTCGTCGACCACCACCGCCAGATGATAGGCCGCCGCCATCTGTCGCCGCACCAGCACCACGTCGCCGATGGTGGCGGTGATTTCGTCGGCGTTTAGCGTGTGGGTGCCGGCGTGGGAGGGCCCGGTTTCGGTGAAGCTGGCGGGCAGGGCGCGGGCGCAGGCGCGGGCCATGTTCAGGCGGGTGACGGTTTGATCGGTCACAGGCAGGTTCAGGTCGCGACAGGTGCCGGGATAAATGCGGCCATCGGGGCCGAAATCGGGGGTGCCTTCCTGCGGGGCGCTGGCGGCCTCTTCAATGTCGCGGCGGGTGCAGGCGCAGGCATAGGTTAGGCCAATATCCGTTAGTTTATCAACGGCTTGAGCGTAGTCTTTAATGTGATCAGATTGACGGCGAACCGGTTCATTCCAGCGGATGCCCAGCCAGAGCAGGTCGTCATAGATCTGATCCTCCCATTCCGGACGGGCGCGGGATTGGTCGATATCGTCGATGCGCAGCAGGAAAGAGCCGCCCGCCGCGCGGGCCATGTCATGCGCCAGAAGTGCCGAATAGGCGTGGCCCAGATGCAGCGGCCCGGTTGGCGATGGCGCGAACCGGGTGCGGAACATCATGCCGCCAGCCATGCCAGCCAATCAGCCTTGGCGCGGTCGGTATAGGCCTTGTAGCGGTCCTTGCGGCCGCGACGTCCGGCTTTCAGGCCCGTCACCGGCGGGAACAGCCCGAAATTGACGTTCATCGGCTGGAAGGTCTTGGCGTCGGCGCCGCCGGTGATATGGGTCATCAGCGCCCCGGTTGCAGTGGTGTCGGGCACGGGCGGCAGGGTTTTCCCGGTGATTTCAGCCACAGCCAGACGCGCGGCCAACAGGCCCATCGCGGCGCTTTCGACATAGCCTTCGACGCCGGTGATCTGACCGGCAAAGCGGATACTCGGGCGTGATTTCAACCGCATCTGGTCATCCAGCAACGTCGGCGAGTTGATGAAGGTGTTGCGGTGAATGCCGCCCAGACGGGCAAAGCTGGCGTTTTCCAGCCCCGGAATGGTTTTGAACACTTCGGTCTGGGCGCCGTATTTCATCTTGGTCTGAAAACCGACGATGTTGAACAGCGTGCCCAGCTTGTTGTCGCGGCGCAATTGCACGATGGCATGGGCCTTGACGTCGGGCTGGTGCGGGTTGGTCAGGCCGACGGGTTTCATCGGGCCATGGCGCAGGGTCTCGCGGCCGCGCTCGGCCATGACCTCGATCGGCAGGCAGCCGTCGAAATAGCCGGCGGTCTCGCCCTCGTGGAATTCGGCCTTGTCGGCGGCCAGCAGCGCGTCGATGAAGGCCTCGTATTGGTCGCGGTCCATCGGGCAATTCAGATAGGCGGTGCGTTCTTCATGCGTGTCGCCCTTGTCATAGCGCGACTGGAACCATGCTTTGGAAAGGTCGATGCTGTCGAAATAGACGATCGGCGCGATGGCATCGAAAAATGCCAGCGCATCGGCACCGGTTTCGGCCTGAATCGCCTGACCCAGTGCGGTCGAGGTCAGCGGCCCGGTGGCGATGATCCAATGGCCTTGATCGGGCAGGCCGGTGATTTCGCCCGCTTCGACCCGGACCAGCGGATGCGCGCGCAGCCGCTCGGTCACGGCCTCGCTAAAGGCATCGCGGTCGACGGCCAGCGCCCCGCCTGCGGGCAGTTGGTGCAGATCGGCCATTTCCATCAGCAGGCCGCCCGCCTGACGCATTTCCCAATGCAGCAGGCCGACGGCGTTCTGTTCGTCATCGTCCGAGCGGAACGAGTTCGAACACACCATTTCGGCCAGATTGCCGGTCTGGTGGGCAAAGGTGCCGACCTGCGGGCGCATTTCATGAATAACGACCGGGATACCGGCCTGAGCGGCTTGCCATGCGGCTTCGGAGCCGGCCATGCCGCCGCCGATGATATGAAGTTCATTGGTCATGGCCGCCCTTTATCGCAAAGCGCGGCGGGCGGAAAGAACCCCGCGCGTGGAAGGGCTATTTTTTCCCGCGGATCAGCCGGGCCAGATATTTCACCCGGTAGCGCAGGAAATCCGGTGTCGGCACAGGTTGGGCTTTGATCGGGTGATACAGCGTGTTCGGGCGGCGGCCGGGTTGCGCCTGGGCCGGGCGATAGCGGAACGTGCCGGGATAGAGATCGCGGCGGTCGGGGCTGGAGGTATAAAAGCGGTTGGTATTGCCGGGGGCGACATAAGGGCCGTCGCCGCCGACATCCTCGATCACAAGGCCGCGGGCGCGGGCGACATAGGGCCACGACCATTCGTAATGGCCATCGCCGCTGGCACGATAGAACTTGTCCATCTCGGTCAACAGCCGCCGCGACACCCGGAACAGCGGAAAGAACCCGCGCTCGACATCATCCTGCGCATCGGGCCAGCCGTCAGGGATCGAGGTCATGTTGTCATGTTGCCAGGCGTA
>NZ_JBFHDW010000034.1:0-13621 GCF_041584535.1 Actibacterium sp.
CCACCGCCACGTCATACCCGGCGCGTGCCCCGGCGTGGAACATGGTGTCGGCGGGCAGGGGGCCGGTCAGGGTCATGCCCTCGGCACGTAAATCGTCAAGCAGCGGCGCGATCAGGGTCAGTTCCTCGCGCCCCATCTTGCCGCCTTCGCCTGCATGCGGGTTCAGGCCAGCGACGGCAATGCGCGGGGCGCTGATGCCGAAATCGCGGATCATCGCCGCATGGGTGATGCGCAGTGTCGCCTCCAGCCCGGCACGGGTCAGGGTTTTCGGCACATCGGCCAGCGGAATATGGATCGTCGCTGGCACCACGCGCAGGGCATCGCAGGCCAGCATCATCACCACCTCGACACCGCCCGCCAGCGCCGCCAGATATTCGGTATGGCCGGGATAGGCGAAACCGGCGCCGTCCTGCAGCGCCTTCTTGTTGATCGGGTTGGTGCAAACCGCGCGGGCCTTGCCCTGTTGCACCAGTTCGACCGCGCGCCGGATGCCCGAGATCACCGCAGAGGCGTTTTCGGGTGCCGGTTGGCCGGGCGTGGCCGCGGCGGGGAACGGGTGGCGCAGCACCGGCAGCGCCCGCGCCGCGACGGCGGGGGCTTGCGCCGGGTCGTCGATTTCGCTGAACCGGGTGCCCGCAGGCAGATGCGCCGGATCGCCGATCCAAAAGAACGGCACCTCGGCGCCCAGCGTTTGCCACGCCTTGACGGTAATTTCCGGCCCGACGCCCGCGGGCTCGCCCGAGGTCAGGGCTATGGCCGCGCCGGTCATGGCTCGCGGATGATCGCGTCCGCCCGCAGTTCGGCCAGATAGCTTTCCGAATAGGAATTCAGACGCTGGGTGACCAGTTGCTGACGCAGGGCCGCGCGGTCGAATTCCTCGCCCAGTTGCGGCGTGCGGGCGCAAAGCATCACCAGCTCGACCGCGTTTTCGCGGGTCAGGATCGCGGATTCGCCGCTGTCCAGCTTGGCCAGCGCCAGCGCCAGATCGCCGGGAATGTCCGAAACGGTCTGCGTGTCGCGGATCAGTTGCTCGGGCGGCATTTTCTGGGCCAGCCCGTAAAGATCGTCACAGGTGTCGGCCTGTTCGGCCAGTTTCGCAGCCTGCGCGGTTTCACCGACCGGCAACAGCAAGCGGGCATATTCAACCGCCAGCGAGGCCGGTTCACGCAGGTCGTTTTCCTCGATCGCGCGCAGTTGGAACAGGCCGATGGCACTGGGCAGCGGGATCGGTTCGCTGACTTCACCCGGCCCCAGCGACAGCACTTGCGAGGCCACGGCCTGCGGCAGCAGCGACAGGTCCAGCCAGTCGATCCGGCCACCAATGCTGGCGGATTGCGACACCGAATAGGCGCGGGCGGCCTCGGCAAAGGCGGCGGCAGATTTCAGGTTATGCGACAGTTCCAGCGCCAGTTCCTGACTTTGAGCGCGGAATTCCGGCGTATCGGCGCGCAGAATGATTTCCGACATCAGGATTTTCGCACCACCGGCGCGGGTCGACAGGGCGATGGCGCGGTCGATCTCGTCCTCGGTGACCTGTGCCTTGGGGCCGAATTTGGTCTGCACCACGGCGCGCCAAGCCAGACCGGCAAGAACGAAATCGCGGAAGGTTTCGGGGGCCACGCCCTGAGCGCCGACGAATTGCAGGAATTCCTCGAGCGAGGCACCACCGCGGCTGGCGAATTCGGCCATCCCGGCGTCAAGACCTTCGGCGTTGATCTGGATGCCCATGGCGATCGACTCGTCAATGCGCAGCCGGTCGTCGATCAGATCGCGATAGGCAATGGCGGGCAGGTCGCCGGGGCTGTTCAGCGCCGCCATCAGGCGAATGCGCTGTTCGACCTCGAAATTGGTGATCGCCCGGTCGTTGACAAAAACGCGCGGCGCAAAAGGCTGGCCTTGCTGGGCGGTTGCCGCTGCGGGCACCGCAAGGACAAGGGCGATTGCGATTAGAAGGCGGGTCAGTCGGGTCATGTTACTCTGTCCGTTCTGCTCTTTTATCGGGCGCAGCTACGGCGATAGGAAGAACCTTGCGAGCCGTTTCCGACACCGTTCAGCGAAATTGTCAGACCGAGGTCCGTCGTCGGCCTCACACTAGTCGATGATGTAAAGCGGCGCGAGAGGGAAAGATCGACCGTGACGCATTCATTGGCATATTCCAGCCCGATCCCGGCCGTCGCGGCGCGTGAGGCGGCAAAGTCATAGCGCCAGTCGGCCTTGCCGGTCCAGCCAGGGGTCAGAACATAGGACGCATCCATCTGCCATTCGTTGCTGGGATCGGGGCGGTTCTCAGTCAGGTCGGCGACCTGCCAGATATAGCTTGATCCCAGCGACAGCCGGTCATTGGCCCAATTCACCCGCAGATCGTTGCGGGTAAAGGTGGCGTCGTCATCGAACAGCGCCCGGTTGGTCAGCGACAGGTTGCCCTGCGTGGTCAGGTTGACCGCCGCCAGCCAGTCGCTGCTGGCGCCGCTCAGGCCGCTGTCCGGCGAAAACTGGTTGAAGGTGTCAAAGCGCAGGATGCGCCCGACCGTCACGCCGGCCGACCAGCCGGTTTCGGCATAGCGGGTCCAGCCGACGCCCAGATTGGCGCGGAACCCTTGTTCATAGCTGTCCGCGCCGGGAAAGCGGCTGAGCGAGAACAGGTTGCCCTCGTCAAAGGCGGTCGACAGGCTGTCCTCGTTCGGGATGTCGCTGTTGTCCGGGGTGCTCCAGACCAGTTGCACCACCGGCTCGATCACCTGCGTCGCGCCATTGGCGCCGCTGCGGGCCATCGGCCAGCGCAGTTCGGTCGCCACAAAGGGCGCAAGGCGCAGGGTGCCATCGGGCGTGGTGCTGTCATCGGTGATGCCATAGTAATCCAGCGACACCGCGCCCTGAAGCCCGACCAACATACCGTTCGGCAGGGTCCAGTTGCGTTGCCAGTCGGCATCCAGCGAAAACCGCGCCAGATCGCGGCCGATCACATCGGTGGTCGAGCGGCGGTCAAAGGCAAAGGCCTCGGCTGACAGCGATGCGATGCCGCCGGTCAGGTCGGGCGACAGGCGGCGCTCCCACCGGGCATAGCCGACGGTTGACGGGATGGTGTCGTTCGATTCCGAGGCGCGCAGCGAATGGTAATAGATCAGCCCGGCGGCGATATCCTCGTCCCGGCGGGTGCGGCTGATGGTGACATCGCTGGCCAGACGGTCGGCGTCGGAATAATCGTAATCCGACAGGTAGGACGGATCGTTGACGGTCTGGATGTTAAAGGTCAGCTCATAATCGCGCGGCAGGTCGAACTGGCCCTTGGCGAACAGATAGGCGCGGGTCTGGCCCGGCAGCAGATCGTCATTCGACACTGCGGCGTTCACCTCGACCGTGCCCGAGGCAAAGGCGCGGCGCGCCCGCATTTCCAGCGTGCGGGTATAGCTGCTGCTGAGATAGGGCGTCAGCGTCAGGTCGGCATGGCGGCCCATGGTGATGAAATACGGCAGCTTAAGCCCGACCCCCAGCCCGTTGGTGGCGCGGATTTTCGGGGTCAGAAACCCCGTTGAGCGTTCCAGCGACGGATCGGGCAGGCGCATGCGCGGCAGATAGATGATCGGCAGGCCCATGACCTCAAGCCGGGCGTTTTCAAAGAAAAGCTGCTGTTCCAGCGAGTCGTGGATCACCCGGCTGGCGCGGATCTGCCACAGCGGCACCGGATTGCCGATGCAGACCATGCAGGACGAGGCCACGGTCTTGTCCAGCACCGAATAGCGCCCGCCGACGCGCAGAATTTCAGCGGCGGCCAGTTGCAGATGCTGGTCCAGCACCAACCGGGCCGAGCGCAGCAGGCCGTTCTCAAGATCCGATGACAATTGCGCCGATTCCGCCGTCAGAATCATGCCATCGGCCGAGACGATCCGCATCGGCCCTTCGATCGTCAGTTCATCCATGCGGCGGTCGTAGCGGACGCTTTCCGCGATCAGGCGATAAGTGTCGAACAGGATTTCGACCCGGCCACGCGCCTCGATCACGCCATCGGCGCTGACATCGACCCGGTCGGCGATCAGCGATGCCAGACCGGTTTCAGCCTGCGCAGCCGCACTTGGCGCCTCGGCCAGAACCGGGGCGGACAAGCCCAGAGCGGCCGCGCACAGCGCCGCCGACAGTGCCGATTTGACGCCTCCGCGCGGCATTATCCGTCCTCCAGATGCAACAACAGCCCGCCGGCCATCAAGATTGCGGCTAACGGCGGACTCCAGGCTGCAAGTGCCACGGGAATCTGACCATTCTCACCCAATACCTGCGCGAAATCGCGGAGGAAATACAAGCCCAACCCCAACCCGAATGCCATCATCACCATGGTTCCGGTCCGGCCAAAGCGGGTATGGCGCATGGTGAACACCGCCGCCAGCAAAACCATCGCCACGAAAATTGCCGGTTGGGCCAGTTCCATCTGGAGCCAGACCCGGTGACGGCGGGCCGAGAATCCGGCGGCTTCCAGATCACGGATAAATCGGGGCAATTCCCAGATCGGCACGGTTTCCGGCGCGCCGAAACTGTCGCGGATGCGTTCACGTGTCAGGTCCGAGGCAAGGCTGAGACTATCAAACCGCTGCGCCAGCTGTTCGGGATTCAGGCTGTGATCGGCCAATTGCCATTGCTTGGCATCGGTCAATTGCCACGCGCCTGCGGTCAGTTCGGCCCGGCGGGCCTCGATCCGGGAAATCGGCCCGGTGTCGCGCGAAAAGGCGATGAAGGTGACGTCATACAGCACCGTGCCATCGGAATTGGCGCGCGGGGCGCGGATCACCATCTGACCGTCGCTCGAGCCTTGGCGCAGCCACAGACCTTCGCGGCTGATCGACAGGGCGCTGTGGCTGCCCTTGCGATAGGTTTCAGAGGTTTCCTCGTATTTCTTGGTGGTGGCGGCGACCAGCGGGTTCAACACCGCCACGGTCAGCGCCCCGGCCAGCAGCGCCGTCACCACCGGCGCCATCAGGCTGCGCAGCGCCGAGCGCCCCGAGGCCCGCGTCACCACCAGTTCGGAACTGCGGGCCAGCCGCAGATACAGCGTCAGCGTCGACAGCATCACCACCAGCGGCAGGATGCTATACAGCGCATCGGGCGTGTTCAGCAAAGACAGGCCCAGAATTTGCGCAAAGGTCACGGTGCCGATTTCGAACCGGCGCACCTGTTCGACCACGTCCAGCAACAGCACGATCCCGGCAAAGGCGCTGAGCACCGACATCAGGCTAAGGCCGAACTTGCGGGCGAAATAAAAATGCAGCGTCATGCCGTGACCTCGACCGGGGCGGGATGCGCGCGGATGCGGCGTCGGGGTCGGCTGGCGATCCACAGCATCACCATGGCCACCGCCAGACCGGCCAGCGGCGACAGGTAATGCGCCCACCAGAACTGATCTGAACTGCGCGCCAGATCGGTGCAGGCATTGTCCAGAAACTGAGCCGCGATCAGCAGGATAATCGCCAAGGCGATCTGCCGCCACAGGCCAAAGCGGCTGAACCCGCC
Organism: Actibacterium sp.; assembly: GCF_041584535.1. Lineage (GTDB taxonomy): Bacteria > Pseudomonadota > Alphaproteobacteria > Rhodobacterales > Rhodobacteraceae > Actibacterium_D. The sequence goes on from NZ_JBFHDW010000034.1 coordinate 5,497, forward strand.
CAGCATCAGTGCCGAAAAGCCCAGCAGAACCGACGCCAGCGCCGTAAACGGCTGGGTGATCCGGGCGGTGCCTTCGCTGAGGAAATCGGCGCGGGTTTTGCTGGTTTCGGTCAGCAGATCAGGCGCTGCGGTCAGCAGTTCGACCGTGGACAGTTCGTCGATCCGGCGGCCACGCTGGGCGCCGGTGGCGATCATGCCGCCGATGTCGAACACGGAATCGGCGAAATGCGTCACTGCCAGCCGCTGATCCGACAGTCGCAGGGTCTGGGCCATGCCCTCGAACATCACCAGCTTGGGCGCGCCGTCCTCGCCCGGGACCAACAGCGCACGCCGCGCCGAATAGCTGATCCGCCGCAGCGGGCTGCGGGCATCCGACAGGAAAATGTCGCGCAATTCGCCTTGGGGCGAGATGTCACCGATATAGAAGGTGACGCCGGAAACCGGGTGCAGGAACTGGCCCTGCGTCAACAGTTTTGCGGTCAGGTTATCGGCGATCTCGGCCCGGCGGTCGGCCAGCTGTGCCCGGCTGGCGGGCACCAGAACGTGGTTCAGAACCAGCAACAGCAGCGTTACCAACAGCCCGAACGTCGCCACCGGACGCGCCATGCGGAACGGAGAAAACCCGCTGGCCTGCGCCACCACCAATTCGCTTTCCGACATCAGCCGGTTCACCGCATAGACCGTCGCCGCAAAGGCCGAGATCGGCAGCACCAGCTTGATGACATTCGGCAGCGCCAAAAGGGTGATTTGCAGGAACACGCCCGCGGTCTGGCCATCGCCGATCAGCTGGTCAAACAGCCTCACCGCCCGGTGCAGCCAGTAAACGGCGACCAGGACCAAGGAAAAGAACCCAAAGACGACTGTCAGTTGCGACAGCAAATAGCGATCAAATCGCGGCACGAGTCCCCCCAGGACCGAACGGATCGCGGCGACCCTAGACCAATTGCGGCGCAGGTAAAACTGCTATCTGGTCAACCGGCGGGGCAAGGCTTAGGTATTTGTAAACCCAACACGGAGAGCGCCATGACAACCCCGCCCGAAATCACCTTTTCCGAGACCGACCTTGACGCCATCGCCACTGCACCCGGCCGGATCGCGGTTCTGATCGGCGCCGAAGGCAAGCTGGACGCGGTGGGGCGGCGGGTGAACAAGCTGACCCGTGGCGCGCTGGCCCGGTTCGCTGACTCTGAGGGTTTTGAAAAGATGAAATCGGGCGAGATCCGCAGCCTTGCCTTTCCCTCGGGTCTGGCGGCCGAGGCGGTCGATCTGATCCGGCTGGATCGCCGCGCCAGCGTTGATGACGCCCGCAAGGCCGGGGCCGCTCTGGCCAAGGCGCAGGGCAAGGCGGATGTGCTGATCGCCGCTGGCACCCTGCTGAATGCCGCCGATCTGGCCTTTGGCTTTGCGCTGCGCGCCTATGAATTCGACCTTTACAAGACCAAGGACAAACCGGCCCGTGGCGCGGTGCGGGTCATGGCCTCGAAACCCGAAGACCTTGCCGCCGCCTCGGCCGCCTATGCGGCGCTGGCCGAAGGCATCTTCTTTACCCGCGATCTGGTCAATGAACCGGCCAACGTCCTGACCACCGACGATTTCGCCGCGCGCCTTGCCGCGATGCAGGAACTGGGGCTTGAGGTCGAGATTCTGGAAGAGGCCGATCTGGAAAAGCTGGGCATGCGGATGCTGCTGTCGGTCGGGCAGGGCTCGGCCAGCCCGTCCAAAGTGGTGGTCATGCAATGGAACGGCGGCGAAAAAGGCGCGGCGCCGCTGGCGTTGGTCGGCAAGGGCGTGGTGTTCGACACCGGCGGCATCAGCATCAAACCCGCCGCTGGCATGGAAGACATGACCATGGACATGGGCGGCGCGGGCGTTGTGGCCGGGGTGATGCGCACCTTGGCGCTGCGCAAGGCCAAGGCCAATGTCGTCGGTCTGGTCGGGCTGGTGGAGAACATGCCCTCGGGCACCGCGACCCGCCCCGGCGACGTGGTGAAATCCATGCGCGGTGTTACCGTTGAAATCATCAATACCGACGCCGAAGGCCGCCTCGTTCTGGGCGATGTGCTGTGGTATGCGCAAGAGCGGTTCAAGCCCTCGGGCATGATCAACCTTGCCACCCTGACCGGCGCGATCGTCATCGGGCTGGGCCATGAAAACGCCGGGGTGTTCTCGAACGATGACGCGATTTGCGACAGCTTCCTTTCTGCCGCCAAGGCCGAGGGCGAAGGCGCATGGCGGATGCCGATGTCGCCCGCCTATGACAAGCTGATCGAAAGCCGCATCGCCGACATCAAGAACACCGGCGGCCGCCCGGCGGGCTCGATCACTGCGGCGATGTTCCTGAAACGCTTCGTCAAGGATGAAACCCCGTGGATTCACCTTGATATCGCCGGGGTGGCGCATGTGAAATCCGACATCACACTGGCCCCCAAGGGCGCGACCGGGTGGGGGGTGATGGCGCTGAACCGCCTGATCGCCGATAAATTTGAAGGCTGATGGGAAACGCGCTGTTCTATCACCTGACCCGGCAACCGCTTGAGGTCACCTTGCCGATGCTGCTGGAGAAATCTCTGGCCGCTGGCTGGCGGGTGGCGGTGCGCGGCACTGACGAGGGCCGGATCACCTGGCTGGATGACCGGCTGTGGCTGGGCGGTGAGAACAGCTTTCTGCCGCATGGCCGCGCCGGCACCGGCTTTGATGCCGATCAGCCGGTGCTGCTGACCACCGCGCCGCAGGTGCCGAACGGCGCGCAATGCCTGATGGCGATCGACGGCGCCGAGGTCACCCCGGACGAGGTTGCGGCATTGGAACGGGTCTGCATCCTGTTTGACGGCAATGACCCCGAGGCGCTGGCCCATGCCCGCGCGCAATGGAAAACCCTGACCGACGCAGGGGTCGCGGCGCAATACTGGTCCGAAGAGTCGGGCCGCTGGGAAAAGAAGGCCGAGCGCAATTAACCGCGCCCGGTCTTTTTCTTGGCGAAAACACTCAAGCCCGGCCGCCGCTTAGCGCGACAGCACCAACTGGGTGCCGGTGATCTCGATCTTGTCGAAATGCTGTAAATACCCCATCCCCATCAGCGACGTATCCATCTCGCCGCCATTCACCCAAGCGCGCTGATTGCGGTCGGTGAACGGGCCAAGCTGCACCCGGTCCAGACGCACCGGCGCGGTTGCAACCGATCCGTTGGCGGTGCGGGCCTGAGCCCGGAAACTCAGGCCGTCGGGGTTCAACCCGACCCGCTGGGCATCGCGCCGGGTCAGCACCAATTCGCCCGCGCCGGTATCGACCACGAAGGGCACGTCGACGCCGTTGATCTGCGCGACGACGTGATAATGCCCATCCGCGCCGCGCGGCACGACGATGCGGCCCTGATCGGCATAGACCATCTGCCGCGGTGCCACGGTCTGGCGAATGTCGCCCCACAGACCGGCGGCGGCGATCACCCCCAGAAAGATCAGCCCCCAGACCGTCGCCTGCTGCGCGATCCGGCCCGGACGCTTGCGGGCATGGGCCAGAAAATAGCCGCCCACCGCCGCCAAAAGCAGGCCGAGATAGATAAATCTGGCGGTGTCGTCTGCGCTCATGCCAAAGCCCCGATCTGTGCCTTACCGATATAGGGCAGGGCGGGCGGAATTGCAGGGGCGGCCTAGCTTTGCGCTGATTCCAGCTTTTCCAGCGCCGCTATCCACATGCTTTCGGCGCGGTCCAGACCGTCCATCACCTCGGCATATTTCTTTTGCCAGACCTGCGATTCCGACAGGCGTTCGGGCTCGTAAATATCCGGGTCGGCCAGCTTTTTCGCCAGCTTGTCGCGCATATCGTTCAGCTTTTCGACCCGCTGCTCGCATTTGCGCACCTCGGCGCGCAGGGCCTGAACATCCTCGCGCGTGGCGCGCGGGCGCGGCGTTTGCGCGGCGTTTGCTGACGCGCGCGCGGGTTTGTCGCTGGTCAGCAACAGGGCGCGGTAGGCTTCCAGATCGTCTTCGAACGGCGCCACCTGACCATCTTTGACCAGCCACAGCCGGTCGGCCACCATCGACAGCAGATGCATGTCGTGGCTGACCAGAATGACCGCGCCGGAATAAGCGGTCAGCGCCTCGACCAGGGCCTCACGCGATTCGATATCCAGGTGGTTGGTCGGCTCATCAAGGATCAGCAGATGCGGCGCGTCCAGCGTCGCCAGCAGCAGCGACAGCCGCGCCTTTTGTCCGCCCGACAGGCGGCCCACTTCGGTCCCGGCCTGATCGGCACCCAGACCGAACCCGGCCAGTTGCGCCCGCAGTTTCGATTGCATCACATCGGGGCGCTCGCGTTGCAGATGTTGCAGCGGCGTCTCGTCGATATGCAGTTCGTCCACCTGATGCTGGGCGAAATATCCGATCCGCAGCTTGTTCGAGCGCGTCATCCGCCCGCTCATCACCGGCAGCCGGTCCGACAGCAGTTTCGACAGGGTCGATTTGCCCTGACCGTTCTTGCCCAGCAGTGCGATCCGGTCGTCCTGATCGATCCGCAGGTTCAGATTGCGCAGAACCACCGTATCGCCATAGCCGCAGGACGCGCCTTCAAGCGCGATGATCGGCGGTGACAATTCTTCGGGGCTGGGAAAGGTAAAGACCGTCCGCGCCGCGTCTTCAGGCGCGGTGATGGGCTGCATTTTCTCCAGCATCTTGACCCGGCTCTGCGCCTGTTTGGCCTTGCTGGCCTTGGCCTTGAACCGGTCGACAAAGCTTTGCAGATGGGCGCGGCGGTCGGCCTGTTTGCGGGCCTGCGCGGCCTGCACGGCGCGCTGTTCGGCGCGGGTGCGGGCGAATTGATCATAAGGGCCCTGATAAAAGGCCAGTTTCTTGTTTTCCAGATGCAGGATCGCGCCCACCGCCCGGTTCAGCAGGCCGCGGTCGTGGCTGATGATCAGCACCGTATGCGGGTATTTCGCCAGATAGCTTTCCAGCCACAGCGCGCCTTCTAGGTCCAGATAGTTGGTCGGTTCGTCCAGCAACAGCAGGTCAGGCTGGGCGAACAGAACCGCCGCCAGCGCCACGCGCATCCGCCAGCCGCCGGAAAAAGCCGAGCACGGCATCCGCTGTTCGGCATCGTCAAACCCCAGACCTTTCAGGATCGACGAGGCCCGGCCCTCGGCGGACCATGCGTCGATATCGGCCAGCCGGGTCTGCACCTCGGCGATGCGCGACGGGTCGGTGGTGGTCTCGGCCTCGGCCAGCAGGGCGGCGCGTTCGGTATCGGCGGCCAGCACCGTTTCCAGCAGGGTGATGTCCGACGACGGCACCTCTTGGCTGACGCCACCGATGCGGGCGCGCGACGGCAGCGAGATGTCGCCGCTTTCCAGCGCCAGTTCGCCCCGGATCAACCGGAACAACGTTGTCTTGCCGGCACCATTGCGACCGATCAGGCCGACCTTGTGGCCGGTGGGGATAACAGCACTGGCGCCCTCGAACAGAGGGCGACCATCGACGGCATACGAGATATCTTGGATCTTGAGCATGTGCGGCATGTGACCTATGCGGCCGCCGCCGTCAATCGCCGCTTTTCAAATCACGCCTTGCATGGTAGCAGGACGGCGAAATTCGCCGCCGTTTGGCGGCCTCAGACACTGGAAGAAATGACATGGCGATTCAACGCACCTTCAGCATCATCAAGCCCGACGCGACCAAACGCAACCTGACCGGCGCCATCAACGCCAAGCTCGAAGCCGCTGGCCTGCGCATCATCGCTCAGAAGCGCATTCACCTGACCCCGGCTCAGGCTGGCGTGTTCTATGCTGTGCACAAAGAGCGCCCGTTCTATGGCGAACTGTGCGACTTCATGGCGTCCGAGCCGATCGTGGTTCAGGTTCTGGAAGGCGAGAACGCCATTGCCAAGAACCGCGAAGTCATGGGCGCCACCAACCCGGCCGAAGCCGCCGAAGGCACCATCCGCAAGGAATTCGCGCTGTCGATCGGCGAAAACTCGGTTCACGGTTCGGATGCCGAAGAAACCGCAGCGGTGGAAATCGCTTACTTCTTCTCGGGTCTTGAACTGGTCGGCTAAGCCCGCAACCCGCGACGGAATAGAAACCGCCTGCCCGAAAGGGCGGGCGGTTTTTTCATGCGCTGCTGCGACGGGGCACCTGATCGGGCGTGGAAACGAAAACGGCCGCCCGATTGGGGCGGCCGTCTGATTGGTGTCGCAAGGTCCGCGCTTAGCGGTTTTCAACCTCGACATAGTCGCGCATGGCGTGACCGGTATAAAGTTGACGCGGACGGCCGATTTTCAGGCCCGGCTCCGAGATCATCTCTTTCCACTGGCTGACCCAGCCGATGGTGCGCGACAGCGCGAAGATCGGGGTGAACATCTCGGTCGGGAAGCCCATCGCCTCAAGAATGATGCCCGAATAGAAATCGACGTTCGGGAACAGTTTCTTCTCGGCGAAATACGGATCCTCCAGCGCCTGACGTTCCAGTTCCTTGGCAACTTGCAGGGTCGGGTTGTTCTCGATGCCCAGCAGGTCCAGAACCTCGTCGGCGGACTGTTTCATCACCTTGGCGCGCGGGTCGAAGTTCTTGTAGACGCGGTGGCCAAAGCCCATCAGACGGAACGGATCGTTCTTGTCCTTGGCGCGGGCGATGAATTCAGGGATGCGATCGACGGTGCCGATGGTGCGCAGCATTTCCAGGCACGCCTGGTTGGCGCCGCCATGGGCCGGACCCCACAGACAGGCGATGCCTGCCGCGATCGAGGCGAACGGGTTCGCGCCCGAGGACGAGGCCAGACGCACGGTCGAGGTCGAGGCGTTCTGCTCGTGGTCGGCATGCAGGGTAAAGATGCGGTCCATCGCGCGGCTGAGGATCGGGTTCACCTCGTATTCTTCACAGGGCACGGCAAAGCACATGCTCAGGAAGTTCGAGGCATAGTCCAGATCGTTGCGCGGATACACGAAGGGCTGACCGACGGTGTATTTATAGGCCATCGCAGCAATGGTCGGCATCTTGGCAATCAGACGCAGCGATGCGACTTCGCGCTGCCACGGATCGGAAATGTCGGTGCTGTCGTGATAGAAGGCCGACATCGCGCCAACCACACCGACCATGACGGCCATCGGATGCGCATCGCGGCGGAAGCCCGAGAAGAATTTGTGGATCTGCTCGTGCACCATGGTGTGACGGGTCACGCGGCTTTCGAAATCTTCCATCTGGGCGGCGGTCGGCAGCTCGCCGTAAAGCAGCAGAAAGCAGACTTCCAGATAATGCGATTTCTCGGCCAGTTGGTCGATCGGGTAACCGCGGTGCAGCAGCTCACCTTTGTCGCCATCGATGAAGGTGATGGTGGATTCACAGGAAGAAGTCGAGGTGAACCCCGGATCGTGCGTGAACACGCCGCCCTGAGAATAGAGCTTGGTGATGTCGATCACGTCCGGACCGGCGGTCGGCGTGTACATCGGAAGCTCAAGGGTTTTATCACCGATCGTCAGTGTGGCGGTCTTGGTGCTTTCTGGCATTCTTATCCCTCTCTGAAAGACCGCCGCGGACAGGCGCCGGTCGATGACGTAGCAGCGTGCGGGTTGTCCCGCTTATGGCATCACATCGGCCAGTCGGGCAAGTGTTTCATCCCGGCCGATGAGCAGCATCATATCGAATACGCTGGGCGAAACGGTCCGTCCCGCCAGCGCCGCGCGTAACGGTTGTGCAAGCTTGCCAAGTTTCAGATCCCGAGCCTCGGCAAAATCCGCAACCGCCGCTTCCAGCGCGTCTCGGGTCCAGCTAGCATTTTGCAATTCATGCGTCAATTCGTTCAGTATACCACGGGATACATCATCCAGAGCATTCGCCGCCTTCTCGTCAGGGGTGAAGGGCCGGGTTCCCAGAATAAAATGAGACTTTTCAAGCAACTGACCAAAGGTGCGGCTGCCGGATTTGACAATTGGCATGGCTTTTCGCAAATCAGCTTTTTGGCGGTCGGTCAGCGCGGGCGTGTCCGTAACCGCAACATAGGCCTCCAACTCGGCCATCAAAGCGTCGTCATCGGCGGAATTGATGTGCTGACCTGACAGATTTTCCAGCTTTTTAAAGTCCAGACGGGCGGGCGACTTACCGATTCCCCCAAGGTCGAACCACTGTTTTGCCTGCCCATC